>MGRI01000058.1:13851-18542 GCA_001798105.1 Deltaproteobacteria bacterium RIFCSPHIGHO2_02_FULL_40_11 | reverse complement strand
AGTGCGTTGATTTCATCTTCAGACAAATGTTTTTGTAAAAAATCATTTAGATCAGAGAGCTCCAGTTTTCCATCCCCAGAACCAAATATTTTTTCTGTGAGAAGTTCTTTTTCACGTTCCGTTAAGGATAACCCTCGATCTTTAGAATACTGATCAAGGACCTCAGAAACATCCTCTTTAGAAAAAGACGTTTTATCTTTTGGAAAGTATTTTGAAAGCTCTGGATAAGATAAAGAAGCAAGCTCTTGAGATGTATTTTGAACATTTTGAGAAATAATTTCTTGCTCATCAGGTTGGGTCGGTTGCGTTGTAACAGGACCTCCGCCACCACCCCCGCCTCCGCCTCCGCCCCCACCGCACGCGGTGAGCAAGGCACAACTTGTCCCAATCAAAAAGGATGTTTTTAGCAATATTTTGAGTCTTTTGAGCATACGTTCCGTAAAAATTTAAAAATCCGAGATACTCTTATTTTACCATAAATTTAAAAAAAGGAAGCGAGTTTTAGATTAAAATTGGATGAGCGTGAAATTAAAGTTTCCGATTGTTCCTACCGAAAAGAAAATGAATGATACATGCTTTGAAATTCGGTGTAAGCGTAAGTTTTTTAACTGTCATGCTAAATGTTTCGCCTCTCATCGCCCAAAATAACCCAGATCCCCAGGTTTGTAATGACCCTCCAGATGTTTTTTTAGAAGCGCCAGAGGAAGAGGCTTTTAATCTTCTAAAAGCAACGCTTCCTTTAATGTCGCCCCAAGAACAAGAAGAAGCCATTTGGAAATATTTTATGGGGGATTTACAAAGACTAAGCCGGTATGAGCTTCAACGAAATTTAAGAGATATGTTTCGGTTTTCAAAAGAAGTTGCCGGACTGGATGTTTATAAAACACTGATTGGGCGGGTTTTAGATCTTACGCCGCCAGATCCAAAAAGTGATCAAGACGGCTATCAACGAACTTTATCGATGAGAACCATTGCCATTGGTGAGGCCAAAAACTACGAAGAATTTTACCCGCGGTTAAAAACCCACTTAGAAACATATCAACCCAAGGAATTGTCTTTGTTTTTATCCGCAACCGAAATGAATGAGGTTCGAGCCCTTTTGGTGGCGGTTTCAAGAGATCCAAATTCTAGTTTTATTGCGCGCGATATTTTAGAGGAAAAATATACGGGACCTTCTATTTTTTATGCTGGAAGAGATGAAAAGATTAAAGATTTAAAAGAAAAAGAAAAAGTGTTTTTAGATGAAGCCAACGAATTTTTTAGAAAAGCAAAAGAAAGCAACAATCCAAAACAACGCTTGGCATTAAATATGGAAGGCAATGCCGCACAGCACAAGGCGAGGCTCTTAGAAATGGAACATGAAAATTTTGCGCGTCAAAATGAAATGTTTAAAAGGTCCTTTCAAGCGCATTTAAAAGTAAGTCACTTTTCATCAGACATCGTCGAATCTTTGGGGCATGATGCTTCTCAAAAAGCCTACGTTGAAAATTATTTAACTCATGAAAATCCATCTTATCGTGTGGGCGCCATTCGGGGATTGGCGCATCATCCTCAAAACTGGTCTAAGCTGAGGGGCTATTTGGATGACAAAGATTCTAATATTCAAAGGGTATCTGTTTTGGCTTTGAAAAATGATGAAGATGCTTGGCCTAAAATCGTTGGGCATTTAAATCATGAAGATCCCAATGTAAAAGAAGCGGTGACATCTGCTTTTTATGAAACGTCTTTAAAGTCTGAAATGTATCCTTATTTTAAGCCCATGCTCCAAGCTTCTTTTCGGCAGAAAGATTCCTTTGATGCCGATCGGCAACGCTGGATGGTGTATCAGCGCGTTCGATCGGTAACCGAAAACTGGGATGCTTTATCCGACACACAAAAAAGTGAATTTCGCTCCATTGCAAAAGAACTTAAACCTGTGGTGCAGGGAAATGATGTTATTTTGCGGCTCTTGCAGCAAACATTGAACAAAACCCAAGAAAATTAAAAAGAAGTATGATCTGTGAGGCCTATTTCTTTGAGGCCTTCTTGCCAAGGAAGGGCCAAAACATCCCCAATTTTTTTGGAATGGGGATCTTGTGACAAAACAAAGGCTTTTGCGTTCTGTGGATAATCTTATATTTTGGCTTTATTAAATATAACTTTACATTTGGAGTGCCTAATATTAAGTTATATTTATGAATGCCATCCATCGACATCTTGAAGAATGCATCATCAAGGACTTAAAAAAGAAATTTGTCTTTTTGGCGGGGCCACGCCAAGTTGGAAAAACGACCTTAGCTGAGGGGATCATTAAAAAATTAAAAGGCGCTTATCTTTTATATGATGATGAGCAGGATCGGGCACGAATTTTACAAAAAGAATATGTTCATGAAAAGGTAGTATGTTTAGATGAATTTCACAAATTTTCGCGTTGGAAAAATCACATCAAAGGTGTTTATGATAAGTATCATGCGGGACTGCAGCTTCTTTTAAGTGGGAGTGCGAGATTAGATATCTTTCAAAAAACTGGAGACAGTCTTCAGGGGCGATATTATTTACATCATCTTCATCCCTTTACAGTGGGGGAATTAGCGTCTCTTAATGTTCCTGCGCTTTTGTCCGACATACATGAGCCCCATCCCCCTGCTAAAGCTATTTTGGAATTAATAAAATTTGGAGGGTTTCCTGAACCTTTTATGCTTCAATCAGAGAAAGAACATTTGAGATGGTCTAATTTGAGACGTTCTATCATTATTCGTGAAGAGCTTCGAGAATTAACGCATATACATTTAATTGGTTTAACCGAGCAATTGATGCTCCTCCTTCCAGAACGCATTGGCTCTCTTTTCAGTTATAAATCATTGTCTGAAGACATTCAGGTTTCCATTCCTACGATCCAAAATTGGATGGAAATATTCCAGAATTTATATGTTGTTTTTAAAATCACTCCTTTTTCTAAGAATATTATTCGTGCCATTCATAAGCAGCCTAAATATTTCTTCTACGATTGGTCTCAAATTAAAGATGAGGGCGCCCGATTTGAGAATTTTGTAGCAAGTCATCTTTGGAAAGCAGTTCAGATATGGAATGATCTCGGAGAAGCGACCTTGGATCTCCATTTCATTCGGGATCGTGATAAAAATGAGGTTGATTTTTTGGTTACAAAAAATCGAAAACCCTGGTTTTTGATAGAAACAAAATTAGCTGAGACTTCTATTTCAAAAAACTTATTATATTTTTCAAATTTTCTAAATATTCCTGGTATTCAATTGGTTTTGAAATCGGGGCTGCATAAAAAACAAGGAAATGTTTCTCTCATAAGCGCGGACCGCTGGCTGGGGTATCTTCCTTAGAAGGCTTGGTAGGGGGTGTTTATTTTTGTAACGCTATTTTTTTGAGGGCTTCCATCCACAAGGAAGGGTTAAAACATCCTCAAATTCAATATTTGCACGACAAATATTGAGCGTTGTCAACCTGTAAGCGTTTTTCAGGAATTTATCATTGTTTTCAAGGACTTAAGTACTCGCCACATTATGCGAAATTTTGGGATGACGGGATTCCTGCGCAAAGCATCTTTGCTTGCCCAGGGGATGAAACTTTGTTAACCAAAAGCGTGATGAAAGACGCCATCATTGTTTTTGTAACCACAGCCTCCAAAAAAGAAGCCCAAAATATTGCCAAGATATTGCTCCAAGAAAAGCTGGCAGCCTGTGCGCAGATTTTGCCCCAAATGGAATCCTTTTATATGTGGCAGGGGAAAATACAGAGAGACAAAGAATTTTTAATGCTCATCAAATCTCGAAAAAAACTTTTCTTAAAACTCGAAAAAACCATTCAAAAACATCATGCGTATGAAACACCCCAAATTGTGGCTTTGCCTTTTGCCAAGGCGAGCGATTCTTATTTAAAATGGATGACATCGTGTTTGGCTTCCAAGTAACCCACACAGACAAAAAAGCACGGTGCGGTATTCTAAAAACCCCGCATGGGGAAGTGCAAACGCCTGTTTTTATGCCCGTTGGGACAGCGGCGACTGTTAAGGCCATGGAGCGGCGTGAATTGGAAGCATTGGGCTACAATTTAATCTTGGGCAATACGTATCACCTCATGCTTCGGCCTGGGATGGAGACCCTGGAAAAAATGGGGGGGCTTCACACCTTTATGAATTGGCCGCATCTTCTTTTAACCGATAGTGGCGGGTATCAGGTTTTTTCATTGTCTAAAATTCGACATGTCAAAGAAGAGGGCGTTGAATTTCGCTCTCATATTGATGGCGAAAAAATTTTACTGACCCCCGAAAAATCCATTGAAATTCAAGAAACGCTTGGGGCAGATATTATGATGTGTTTCGATGAATGCCCGCCTTGGCCTGCCACCCAAAAAGAAATTGAGCATTCTTTGGAGCTTTCTTTGAGGTGGGCAAAAAGATGTAAAGCGGCAAGGGGTCAGACCTCAAAGGGGTCTGACCCCGGAGCCCTCTTTGGCATCATCCAAGGCGGTGTGTATGTACCGCTTCGCAAGCGATCTTTAGATCAGACCGTAGAGATTGGATTTGATGGCTATGCCCTGGGCGGTTTAAGTGTGGGGGAAGATCACACTACTATGATGGAAGTGGTTTCTGAAATTTCGCCCATGATGCCGAAAGAGAAACCCAGGTATCTCATGGGGGTAGGTACCCCTCAAGACATCTTAGAAAGCATTTATCATGGGAT
>MGRI01000058.1:8121-13821 GCA_001798105.1 Deltaproteobacteria bacterium RIFCSPHIGHO2_02_FULL_40_11 | reverse complement strand
AAATGCCAGAAATGGGGGGCTTTTTACATCGTTTGGAAAAATAAATCTTGCCAATCAGCAGTATAAAGATGATCCATCACCCATTGATCCAGCTTGTTTATGTTACACCTGCCAAAATTATAGTAGAGCCTATTTAAGGCATTTATTTATGAGTAAAGAGATCTTATCTGCCCGATTAAATACTTTACACAATCTTTCGTTCTATGCTACTTTCTTGCAGTCGATTCGTGAAGCCATTCAGGAAAACACCTTGGATACTTTTCGAAAAGAATTTTATCAAAAAGGGGGGATATGATTTCTTTTGCATACGCACAAAGTGCCGGCCCTGCGGGTGGCGGCCTCATTGAAATGTTGGCACCCTTAGCCATTATGTTTCTTATTTTTTATTTTTTACTCATTCGTCCCCAACAAAAGAAAGCCAAAGACCATGCCGCCGTTTTAAAAAATTTACAGCGTGGCGATCAGGTGGTCACCGCTGGCGGCCTCCATGGCACAGTTCATGGGCTGACAGACCAAGTGGTCACCTTAGAAGTGGATGACAACTGTAAAGTCAAGGTCGATCGCATCCAAATTGCACGTATTGTGAAAGGAGCTGCCTAAGTGCCAAGATCTTGGTGGATGAAAGTTTCATCCGTTTTCATTTTTGTTTTATTGTGCATTCTTTATTTAACGCCTTCTTGGATGAACGTTGAAACCCTGCCTGCGTGGATGCAATATGTTGTTCCCAAACAAGCTTTAAAACTGGGGTTGGACCTACAAGGTGGGCTTCATATTGTGATGGGCATTGAGCCCGAAAAAGTTTTACAGGAAAATTTAGATGTTATTTTAGAGGATCTCAAAGAAGATTTAAAAAAGATAGGCCCCTCTATTACCTTTACACGCTCTAAAGAAGAAGAGAGCATTCGAGTGAAGTTTGAAAATAGAGAGCAGGCCAAAGAAATTACAAAGCAGGTTAAAAATCGTTATCCGGTTTTTGACATTCATTCAGAAGATGCGCATGAACTGACGTTAAGTTTTAGCACCCAAGAGCGTAAGTTTCGAATTCAACGTGCTGTGGAGCAGTCCATTGAGGCCATTCGAAACCGAATTGATGAATTTGGAGTTTCCGAACCTTCGATTATTGCAGAAGGTAGAGACAGAATTATTGTTCAATTGCCAGGTGTCCAAGACCCAGAGCGTGCCAAAGAACTCATTGGAAGAACCGCAAAACTTGAATTTAAACTTGTCGATGAAACCATGCCGCAAGGGCAAATTGCAGAATTGGTTCAGAAAGCAGAAAAAGAAAAAGGAATTTCCTACCAGGCAGGTTCTGGGCAAAAATTTTCAGATTATTTAAATCGCATCCGTGAAGCTGTTGCAAAAGAAACACCCAAAGATGCTGAATTGGCTTTTGAAAAACAAGTGAATGACCAAACAGGTGTGATTACCTGGCTTCCTTATTTTTTACAGAAAAAAGCGGCTGTGACGGGCGATCATGTTCGAGATGCCAGGGTTTTTCCAGATCCTCAAACCAATGAATATAAAGTGCTTTTAAAGTTTAATGCACAAGGCACAAAACCCTTTGCAAAAGTCACCAAAGAAAATGTGGGCAGACGTCTTGCCATTGTTTTAGATCATCTTGTTCACTCTGCGCCTGTCATTCAATCTGAAATTCCAAGTGGCGAAGCAACCATTACACTGGGTGCTTACGATAATCCCCAAGCGTTGTTTAAAGAAGCGCAAGACACAGCCTTGGTTTTAAGAGCTGGGGCGCTACCGACAACGATTGAGCTTTTAGAAGAAAGAACCGTGGGCCCTTCTTTGGGCGCAGATTCTATTCGACATGGGAAAAAAGCGCTTCTCATTGGTTTGGCATTTGTCGTTGTTTTTATGATGGTTTATTACAAAGGGTCTGGCGTCATTGCAAACTTAGCACTGGTTTTAAACCTGATCTTTATTTTAGCGTTGCTTGCCATGCTGGGCGCCACATTAACCCTTCCTGGAATTGCTGGGATTGTGCTCACCATGGGGATGGCCGTGGATGCCAACGTTCTTATTTTTGAGCGCATTCGAGAAGAAATTCGAGCTGGAAAATCTGCAAAAGCTGCGATTCAATCAGGTTTTGAAAAAGCTTGGAGTACGATTTTTGACGCCAATACCACAACCATCATTGCAGCCCTTGCGCTTTTGGCAGAAGGAACAGGTCCTATTAAAGGTTTTGCCGTGACTTTGGCCATTGGGATTGTATCTTCCGTATTTACAGCGGTCTATGTTTCAAGGCTGTGCTACGACTTTATTTTAACTAAATTTGAAATAACAAAAGTGAGTATTTAAGATGTCCATTGAAAAAACAAGATTTCATATCGATTTTATGGGTAAAAGCCGTTTATTTATAGGCGTGTCTTTGGCTTTAATTGTCTTGGCTTTGTATGCCTTCATTGTAAAGGGCATGCAATTTGGAATTGATTTTGCAGGCGGTACGGAAATTCATATTGCGTTTAAACAAGCCACTTCTTCTTTAGAAGTTCGAGATCTTTTATCGAAAGCTGGGTTTAAAGATAGTGTCGTACAACACTTTGGGGAAAAACAAGATAATGAATTTTTAATTCATTTGGCATCCTCAAGTGGCACCATGAAGTCGGTTTCAGATGAAATGATTCATGTTTTTGAAACAGCAAAGGGCAAAGATACGTTTGAAATTACAAAAGTCGATATGGTAGGGCCAAAAGTGGGGAGTGATTTAAAAAAACGAGGCGCATGGGCAATGTTTTATGCCCTTTTAGGGATTTTAATTTATGTTGCCCTTCGGTTTGATTATCGGTTTTCGCCAGGAAGTGTGATTGCTTTAATCCACGATGTCATCATTACCTTAGGCATCTTTATCTTGGTGGGTAAAAAGTTTGATTTAACCATCTTGGCCGCAGTACTTACCCTTGTTGGGTATTCTGTAAACGATACGATTGTTGTTTTTGACCGTATTCGAGAAAACATGCAGTCTTTTGAAGGGCTCGAAATTAAACAACTCATTAATCGAAGCATTAATGAAACGCTAAGCCGTACACTCATGACATCTTTCACAACATTACTGGTTGTGGCTGCATTGTTTGTGTGGGGCGGTGAAGTTATTCACGATTTTGCCTTTACACTGCTCATTGGGATTATTGTGGGAACCTATTCTTCTATTTTTATTGCAAGCCCCGTCTTTTTAGCCCTGTATCAACGCTCACAGGCGAAGGCCTAATGCAAAAAAAATGGGTTTTAAAGACACCGGATTCGAAGGCCATTTCCGATCTTAAAAAACACCTTCACATTTCAGATCTCTTAGCCACGCTTCTTGTCAATCGAGACATTACAGATTTTAAAGAAGCCAGCCTTTTTTTATCGGGGACACTCAAAGACCTTCCATCACCCTTTTTGATGAAAGACATGGAAAAGGCCTGTAAGCGCATTCTAAAAGCCATCGACAAAAACGAAAGTATTTTTATTTATGGAGATTACGATGTAGATGGCGTCACAGCGACATCCAATCTTTTAAACTTTTTTAAAGAAATCGGAGTTCGGGCCCAATACCACATTCCCCATCGGCTGAAAGAAGGGTATGGCTTACATGTTGGAGCACTCAAAGAAATTAAAGAAAAAGGGGGAGATCTTGTCATTACAGCAGACTGCGGTATTTCAAATGTGAAAGAAGCCATTGCTGCAAGTGCGTTGGGGGTGGATCTGATTATTACAGATCACCACATTATTCCACCCGAACTTCCAGATGCGCATGCTGTTTTAAATCCCTTAAGACCGGGATCTGAGTTTCCAGATTTATATTTAGCTGGCGTGGGGGTTGCTTTTTTCTTGATGGTTGGGTTGCGATCGATGTTGCGCGAACGTGGGTTTTTTAAAAATCATGAACCTCACTTAGGATCTTATTTAGATTTGGTAGCGCTGGGCACCATTGCAGATATGGTTCCATTGCGGGGCGCCAATCATATCTTGGTCAAAGAGGGGCTTAAGATTTTGTCCAAAAAACAAAGGGTGGGGGTTCGAGCCTTATGCGATGTTTCAGGCATTTCGAACACTGAAATTGGCCCCTACGAAGTCGGCTTTCAGTTGGCGCCCAGACTCAATGCAGGCGGCAGAATCTCTTCAGCCACATTTGGGGTGGAGCTTTTAACCACAGACGATTCGCTGAAAGCGTTAGAGGTTGCGCAAAAACTGAATTCCGAAAATAATCAGCGGCGATTTTTACAAACCCAAACATTAGAACAAGCCATTCAAAAAATTGAAAAAGAGAAGTTGTATCAGAAAAAAAGCCTGGTCCTTTCATCTGCCCATTGGCATCCCGGCGTGATTGGGATTGTGGCTTCCAAATTGGTTGAAAAATACCATCTTCCGACGTGTCTGATTTCAGAACAAGAAGAGGTTGGGAAAGGATCGGGCCGAAGTATTTCAGCTTTAAATTTGCATGAAGCGCTTCAAAAATGTAAATCGCATTTTTTAAACTTTGGGGGGCATAAAGCGGCCGCAGGTTTTTCCATTGAAAAAGGAAAAATAGAGGCATTCCAAAATGCTTTTAATGAGGTTGTCCAAAGCATGCTTTCTCCAGAAGACTGGATTCAAAAAATTCAAGTCGATATGAAGCTTTCGTTAGGGCAGGTCAATGAAGCGCTTTTACAAGAACTTTCACTCTTACATCCCTTTGGGATGGGCAATCGGGAACCTTTGTTTTGGGTCGAAGATTTTAAAGTTACGCACTCAAAAGTGGTTGGCGAAAAACATCTGAAGTTGCTTGTCCAAAACGATGAAGCCCGGTTCGATGCCATTGGGTTTTACTTATCTGAACATCACCCCGATGCGCATAAATTCAGGTCTCTTCTTTTTCAGCCGATGCGAAATACGTGGCAGGGGAAGAGCTCTATCCAGTTGAAATTAAAAGACATTTCCTTGTGAGACGCACATAAATAAGCGCCTACTGCGTTCTCGGTCGTCGGGCTCCTCGACGTACTATTAAGTACGCCGATATCGCCCTCCTCCCTGCGGCCTTGTAGGCACTTATTTCTGCGTGTCTCACCAAATTAATGCGGTGCGTTAAAAAAGGGCTTGACGTTTTGACGCACCGTGTCTAACATAGAGTTGATGGCATTTTCGCGAAAGCGGATGTCATCTCCCGCGAAAGCGGGGGATCCATAAAATAAAAGAAGGAGAGGCAATATGCCAAAGAAAAAAAGTCCAAAATTAGAGGTAGATGTAAAATCTATACAAAACCTCATTCAAAAACGTGTTTCCGATGCACAAAAGCGATTGATGCAATTTGAAGGCGAGGCTTCAAAGATCATTGCGCAGTGGGTGAAATACGGGTGGAAAAGTCGAAAAGAAGGCCGTAAGCAGTTTGAAAAACTTTTAAAAGAGCTTCAAAAAACAGTAAACGGTTCCATCTGGGTGAAAAACTTTAAAAAAACAAATGCTTATACGGTTGCTTTAAAAGCCAAGGATGAGCTTGAAAAACGTGTTGGCGAAACACAAGAACGCGTTTTTGATCTGTTAAATGTCCCTACCAAAACGGATATTTATAAGTTGGATCAAAAAGTAAATCGTTTGACGCGTGAATTAAAAGAAAAAGAAAAAACTTTAGAACGAAAATCTGCCTAAGTTGTTTCAAGTGCATATCGACGCCAGACCTGCTCAGACAAGGATTCAGTGAGCGGAAGTAAAGCGGAGCGTGGCGCCGTG
>MGRI01000058.1:937-8097 GCA_001798105.1 Deltaproteobacteria bacterium RIFCSPHIGHO2_02_FULL_40_11 | reverse complement strand
CCATGAAGCGAACGAATCCTTGTCTGAGCAGGTCTGGCGTTGATGCCTTGATCTTGAGCAACGCCAGTGGTATACCAGCCTCAAATGTACCAAGTCATTGTCCAAGACCATTTTTCTGCCGCCCATCAGCTGAGAGGCTTAGATGGCGTGTGTGAAAATCTACATGGCCATAATTGGAAGGTCGATGTGGTTGTGGAAGCCCAAACGCTGGATAGCTGGGGGTGTGTTGTGGATTTTCACTGGGTAGAAAAAGAACTTAAGGAAATTTTAGATCAGTTTGACCATCAAATTTTAAATGAGATTCCTTATTTTCAAGATGTAAACCCCTCGGCTGAAAATGTTGCTCGGTTTTGTTTTGAAGAACTTTCAAGGAAACTTGAAAATTTAAGTCATCCTGAGGGCGAACACACGCGTGTCAAAAAAGTAACCATTTGGGAAACCGATCGCCTGGGAGCCAGTTTTTATGCTTGATGTTCAAAATTTAAAAGACACACGTGGCATTCCGCTTCAGCATGTCGGGGTGCGCAATGTACGTTACCCCATTAATGTTTTAGATCGCAAAAATGAAAAACAGCATACCATCGGATCTTTTAATTTGTATGTGGATTTAACGGAGCATTTTAAGGGCACGCATATGAGTCGCTTCATTGAAATTCTCAATGAATATCGAAATGAAATTGATGTTCAAAAGTTTGATGAAATTTTAGAAAGCATGCGCAAAAAATTAAATGCCAACGTGTCTGTGATTGAAGTCACTTTCCCATACTTTATTGAAAAAACAGCACCGGTGTCGAAGGCGAAGAGCCTCATGGAGTATGAATGTAAATTTTGGGGGTCGAATAATAAAAATCAGCATGATTTTTATGTTCAAGTAAAAGTTCCCGTCACAACGCTTTGTCCATGTTCGAAAGAAATCTCTGATCGTGGGGCCCATAATCAAAGATCTGAGGTTAAGCTTATCGTTCGGTATCGTGAATTTGTCTGGATTGAAGATCTGATTCGGTTGGTGGAAGATTCGAGTAGCTGTGAATTATATCCGCTTTTAAAGCGGGTGGATGAAAAAGCTGT
The DNA here is from genome assembly GCA_001798105.1 of Deltaproteobacteria bacterium RIFCSPHIGHO2_02_FULL_40_11. GTDB lineage: Bacteria > Bdellovibrionota > JACOXK01 > 2-02-FULL-40-11 > 2-02-FULL-40-11 > 2-02-FULL-40-11. Next base: position 7,029 of record MGRI01000058.1, on the reverse strand, counting down.
GACAGAACGCGCGTTTGATAATCCAAGATTTGCAGAAGACGTTGTCAGGGAAGCTGCCATTCGGTTGGACGATTGGTCTGCGATTGCATGGTATGCCATTGAATGCGAAAATTTTGAGTCCATTCATGGGCACAATGCCTACGCGTTTATGAAGAAAGATAAAAAATGAAAAGCATCGTCCTTCTTTCCGCCGGACTTGATTCCACCGTTAACTTTTGCATTGCCCACCAAAAAAGTGAGCTTTGCCTGGCCCTTACCTTCGATTATGGCCAAAGGGCAGCGCGATCCGAAATCTTAAATGCAAAAAGAATTTGCGAAAAATATAAAGTGCCGCATCAAGTGATTGGCCTTCCATGGCTGAAAGCCATCACAAACACAGCATTGGTAAATGAAAGTGCTGACCTTCCGAAACTGAAAAGTGCAGAATTGGATGTGTTGGAAAAAACAAAAGAATCCGCAAAAAACGTTTGGGTGCCGAATCGAAATGGAGTGTTTATCAATATTGCAGCCAGCTTTGCTGAAAGTTTGGGGGCAAATCAAATTGTGGTTGGGTTTAATGCAGAAGAAGCAGTAACCTTCCCTGACAATAGTGAAAATTATGTTAATCAAGTAAATGGGAGTCTAAACTATTCAACGCTCAGCCACCCGCAGGTGGTGAGCTACACGCGGAATTTAAATAAAAAGGAAATTGTGATTTTAGGGCATGAAGTCCATGCGCCCTTTGAATGGATGTGGAGTTGTTACGAATCTGGTGAGACGCCCTGTAAACAATGTGAATCATGCTTACGATATGACAATGCCAGGGGACCAGAATACATTAGAACATGAGATTCAATTCGCGGAAGTAAAGCGGAGCGTGGCGCCGTGTCGCCAGACACGCCGCCACGCGAGCCATGAAGCGAATGAATCTCATGTTCTAATGTTTTCTGGTCATGTGAAATTAGGAGAAATAAAATGCAACAAGGTTTAAAAACGCGATTACTGGATGACACCTTAACTTATGACGGGACACAACTTGCCCCACTTTGGATTTATAAAAACTACGATATTCAAGGCGATGCCATGGTCAGTTTTATTGGCCCCTCCGATTTAAGCCTTCGAAACATGGTCGATGTCGAAGATATTAAAGCTAAACGGGCGATTTTTTCTCAAAAAATGGTGCATTTTATTGGTGAATTTTTTGATTTGGATTTAGAAAAAACGGTTTACAGGCAACGCATTTTAATGGTTTTAATGAAAGAAGTTTTAGAAGCGCAGCTCAATCGTCTACTCACTCGAAGCGGAGACGATTTATATGATGGAGATGCAAAAATAACAGTTTCCATTGCAACCCTTTCCAATGTGTCAACCCTGATTCATGCGGGGGTAAATATCTCCAGTGAAGGCACCCCGGTTAAGACCAAAGCTTTAAATGATTACAATATTGAACCCCGGCCCTTTGCCCATGAAGTTTTAGATCGTTTTCGAGAAGAATTAGAATCGTGCTGGTTGGCAAGATGTAAAGTGCGATCCGTTTAATCAACTTTAGGCGTTTCTTCTAAATTAAAGTACTTTTGAACGAGCGTCGTCATAAATTCTACGACTACTTTTCGAAGGGGCGAAGGTTGAATGACGGATTTTACGTCTGTTCCCAAAAGAGCTTCGCGTTCTTCCTTGGTAAATCCCCCTAGTACGGGGAGTGTAATAATAGAAGGGAACCAAATACTTTTTTTATGCATGTAAAAATCAAAGAACTGAAAAAAGTTTTTGTAAATGAGATCAATTTGAGTGTGAACGCCTTTTAAATCCGATGTGCGAATGGCTTTTTGAAGTTTCCCTTTTTCATCTTTATTTAAAAACCTCTCTGATGTTAAAAAAGAAAGCGTTTCTTGAAGAAGCGCTTCATCTTTCAGGACTTCAATCAATCCCTCGTACATTTCATAGGGATTTCGCTCTAAGTCTAATTTTGTTAAAAGCTTTTCAAGCGTTTCAGATGTGTATAGATTTTTCCGTTCATGTTTCCAATCCAGGTTTTTGGTGAAAAAAGAAAGTACGTTTGAAAAATTGAGTGTGCCATCTACGAAGGCGATTTGTGATTCCAAAAGATACGCGATAACATTTTCCATCGATTGTGGCGTAGAAAAGGTATTGTACAGCGATTCTACTCGGACTTCAGCTTCAGGTTGCGGGGCTGGAGACGGTGCTGTGTCCTTTTGCCCACAACTTAATGTAAAAAGTAAAATTAGAAAAAGACTTAAAAAGATCAATGCTTTTTTCATTTTATTTTTCCTCCCGCAGCATGTTTTGGGTGAGTGCATAAAAACGATGAATAATGGTCATTTTTGTTTTTAAGGATTGAATCATCATTTCAAGATCTGAAAAATGGTTGGCTTGATTAAACTCAGAAAGATATTTTTCTTTTTGAGCCTTCAGCTCGTTTTCCAAAATTTCAATCAGCCAGGCTTTTCGGGACTGCAAGGGCTGCGGCAAATGATAGGTGAAGAGTTTTTCGATACTTTGGATAGCAAGGTGTGTTGGAAGATATTTCAAAACTTTTAGTCCGGTTGTACGTGAAAGATTTGAAAGATCATCATTGGCACTTCTCACTTCAGATAAAAGCTCAAAAATCTGAATATATGTTTTTCGAGCAAGATCGAATGCTTGAAAATGTTCATCTTCAGCTTTGGCGGTTTTAAGGGTGTCTAAAAGGTGTTTGTATCTTTGAATGTAAGATGTCGGCGTTGCAGGATAAATTGTAATCATATCATCTGTTTTGGCCCACCAAATCTCATTTTCATCGATCACATATTCTACGGAGCTGCCTTGGCTGTTGAGCCAAGTAAGAAGTTCATCCGTTTTTTGCGACCTGTGAATTTCAAAGAGTTTTTTAAGTTCTGTATGCGGGATGGCATTTCCACCAAGACTGATACTTTGTGGCTTCGATGTTTCTACAAGCGTATGGAGCATCCCCAGTAACCCAATCAATGTTTCATCCTCTTGTCGAATGAGTGTATTTAAAAGAAGGATCATACTTCCTTGGAAAACAGGCGCGTCATAATAATTGGCGTCTAATTTGTACCAAGGGTTTAAGCCAAATAGGTTTCTGGAAGTCAGCATCAAGATGGCTGCAATTTTATCAATTTGAACGCCTCGTATTGCCAATTCATCTTCATAAATTTTATAGGGATAAAGCGCATTTTCGTAGGGAAATTGTCTAGATCTTAAGAACCCATCGAAGAAGTCATATCCTTTCAGGGAGGCTTCAAAGAGTTCTGTGAAAAGAGCTACTTTTGCTTCTCTTTCTAAAAGATCACCATAGAGCGTTCTTCCTGTTTTTAGAACAAATTGACTGTAGTCAAAAAATTCACGCATGGGTAGAAAGTAATTCAGCACAATGCGCGCAAAATGATTCCAGGCGTTGTTGTTTGAATCTTTAAATTCTTTTTTACGCCCTCTAAAACTGCGACTAAAAAAGTTATCATAATAATGACGTGTTAGATATTCCACAATTTCAGATCCTGTGCTTCCTTTGTCCCATCGGTTACAGAAGGGGTCAGAGATTGCCTGTTCATCTGAACAGTATTTATAGTTTTGGGTATGATCAAAGTTTCCGGTGAACGCAAAAGAAAGGGCAGCTGTGTCATAAGGGCCAGGTTGTCCGCCTTCACTTTCTTCTAAGGCCAAGTAATCCATGACTGAAGATACATGAATGGTTTCTGAAATATAGTGTGCTTTATCGTAAGAACCCATGAAATTATGCCGTAAGCCAAAGTTATGTCCCATTTCATGAACCAACGTATCTGCAATCATCATCCGAAAGAGTTCTTCCGCTGATTTTTCTTTGGAAGCTGTATCGGCTGAGGCTTCAAGTTTTTCAGTGGCATCGAACATACAATACCCTTGAGTTTTTAAGGCGTGTAATTGACCTTCAATGGTTGTTTCATCTTGAAGTTTGGTCATGAGATTTTGAATGGTGTAGGGTGAGTCCATCACTTTCTTTTCAATCTCTTTAAAATTTTCTGAATTTTCAAGAGATGTGGAATTTTGTGAAACTGAATGTGTTGCGTTTTCTGCTTTTTTCTTTTCAATTTCTTTTTTCATTTCTTGGTCTTGTAAATACCTTAAAACGGCATGTTTAAAGTTTCCGGCAAAGACAAAAGAGGTGGCGTTTATAATTTCGCCGCTGTAAGGATCCCAAACCGAAGGACCAAATCCCAAAAGGCCAGATTCAATGGGTTCATCAATCCAAACAATAAAGTTATAACGAAGGTCACCATAATTTTGGCCTGTGTTTTCACGAAGTTCAAGGATGGGTTTTCCAGCGACTTCTTCTTTTGAAAAGGTCTTATTCCAGTTATCAATGACGCTTCGAATCAGGGGTTTATAAGCATTCGGTGTGTTTTCACTAAAATAAAACACAATGGGTTTGGTTTTATCCCAATGAATGGCATAATCTTTTTCCTGGTTCGTATTCCATCGGTCGAGTTCTTTGACCGTTGTTTTAAAAAAACCTACTTTATGTTGCATGGCTTCAGAGTACAGTCTTTTTTCAAAGGTGGGGTTTGGTTTTTTCTTTAAAAAACTCAATCGCAAATCAATTGAAAATGTTTCAGGTGAATTTTCAGAAAAGCTACATTTTTTATTTTGTTTTTTAATCTCATATTGTTTTCGTAAATCGATATTTAAAGAGTCTTCATCTTTTTCAAGCCCAATTAAATCCGAAGCCACTTCAGAAATGCAGTCTAAGGATTCATATGATTTTAAGAAGATCAGGGCTCTTCGATGTAAGATTTTTCCTTCGGCAAAATTTACTTTTGCAAACTTTCTTTGGTCCCATGCTCTTTCTTTTTTGGTTTCAACTTGAATATGGGTTTCTTCTTCGTCTGCATTTTTTTCAAGTTCAATATCTACGTGGTCTTCAATGGGGAAAGAAATCACAGGGTCTCTTAAGGCTTCTGCAATGGGGTATCTGGGATCTACCATATTGGCGCTTAAGGTGTTTTGTGTCATTTCCCATCGGACCAAGGCTGTTCCAAACGATTGGTCGCCGCGAAAGGTTACAGGGGCGTCAGGAGACGCTTTGGTGACCGTAACTTTGTAATAGTAGTCATCTTGTGTAAAAAAAGCTTTTTCAAGACGTTGTACTTCTTGGGGGACTTCTTTAATGGGGCGTTGTTTCGCGCAACCTAAGATTAAGATCCCAACCATTAAGCCTAAAAAAACTGAAACTTTATATTTCATAGCTCACTCCTAAAAAAACTTCTGTGGCATCCAAATCAAACACAGAAAGATTTAATTCTTTGCCATTGTTTTTATATTGCCTACCGCCTGTGGAGAATCCAAAGGCCAGATTCATTTTTTCAAGGGGGGCATAGGAAAGTTCTTGAACAAATGAATAGGTGGACTTGGGAGAACTTCCATATGTTTTAAAATTCATGAGCGTCCAAGCGGTTTGTAAATTTAAATTTTTTAAAAGGGCGTAACCAGCCAAAAATGTATTTGTCATTCCATAAGCTGTGTTTGAAGTTTGATTCAAGGCCGTTTGATATTCATGAAGAAAGGTAGAACCGGAAAGCTCATAGCCAAAATTGAGCTTTTCAATATTTTTTGAAAGCCCAAACCCCAGTTTTGTGGCATTGATTTGGCTTTGATTTTTACTTTTTTGGGAAGTCGGCAAAAATGTTCGAACATAACCGCGAAGGTGAATATCGGTTTGTGAGTGAATATATAAATCGTTATGGTTTAATTCTAAAAACAGGTCTTTTAAAAGAAGTTTTTGATCTTGCGTAAATGTTTTTACAAAACCAATGTTGGATAAAACCGTCATTTGTTCAGTGAGCATGTATCTAAGTGTTCCAGAAAAATCGTTATAGACTGTCTGATGCACCGTATTGATTGTTGAAGACAGGGTATTTGAGAGGCTTCCTTGCCAGGGAGAAGTGCTAAAGGGGTCTTTTGCAAAGACTGTGAATGGCAAAAGCATGAAAATGGAAATCCCAAGTAAATAAACCTTCATATTTATAATAATGTGCAAGGGGTATGCCAAAGGTGGCTTCCAAAGAGGGGTTTGGAATGACTACGTATTTTTGATTTTGAAAAAAATTCGAAGCGTT
>MGRI01000058.1:776-891 GCA_001798105.1 Deltaproteobacteria bacterium RIFCSPHIGHO2_02_FULL_40_11 | reverse complement strand
GATAGCGTTTCATCTTTTGCTTTGGATGCGAAATTGAGTAAGCGTTTGATTTTAAGCCTGTTTTTGAAAAACTATGAATTTGGCATTGCTCTTGCAACATCCTCTGCTTGGCTTA
>MGRI01000058.1:0-769 GCA_001798105.1 Deltaproteobacteria bacterium RIFCSPHIGHO2_02_FULL_40_11 | reverse complement strand
GGATCTTAAGTCTGGGTCTTAGGACTCAAATCAAACAGAACGTTGATTCAAGGAGGTAACTTATGAATCGTTTAATTACCGTAATCGTTTTAGCCATCATGATTGGTGTCTTGATGGGATGTGGCAGCAACCCGAAGTCCGTCGAACCGCAGTGGTCCGAAGTGGATGCTTATACTGTTTCTTCTGAACTGTTTAACACGACAGAAGATGCTGAAATTCCAGCTTTAAGGGAAAAACGAGATAGTTTAAATGCTGAAATTGCTAAAATTAGAGAAGATGTTTTAGCGATGGAGCTTAAACTCTCTATCGGTGGTCCTTTAAATTTCAAGTTAACCAGTTCCACGACTGATCAACCTGAAACCGAGCTTATGAAAAAATTAGTTCAGATCAAAAAGATCGAAAACAGTATTTCGGAATTTGTAACCCAGCGTGAATTTAAAGTTCGTGTGGAACAATTGAACCTGGATAATTCATACCGCGTGAAAGTTGCGCTTTCGGAAGATCAAGAGTTAGATGCGCGTAGCGTGATTTATCATGCTGCAAGCCATCGTCTTTCTTTTGTGATTGATCTTGAAGAAGAAAGTGGCATTTCTACGTTGGTCTTTACAACGCCGCTTCCAGAAGATGAAGCTGCCTTAGATGTCTCTCAAGATGCTTTTGAAGGCCGTTTGGAAAAATTGGTCGAAGATAAGCAAGTTGCCATTGGTGTCTTCTCAATGAAACGTGATGTTTCTAAAGAAGAACCCAAAGAAGGTGAAGAAGCTTCTGA
>MGRI01000057.1:5506-6703 GCA_001798105.1 Deltaproteobacteria bacterium RIFCSPHIGHO2_02_FULL_40_11 | reverse complement strand
ATTAAATTTAAATATAAAGTATCCGATGTTTCGGTCATGGTTCGTGCTGTTTCAGGGTCAAAAATATCCATGAAATTTTTATTGAGATCTTTGGCATCAATTTGATAACCCACATGAACGCTAAAATCGTGATCGTCCTCGAAGTTTAAAAAAAGATTTCCATACAGCCCCCATTGTTTTCCAGACGCTTTTGAAAGTTGGCTATAAGGTGAAGGAATATCCTCTGAAACATTTTCATAGTCTTGGTCTAAGTAGTACACCCCACATTCAACGTCATTGGTTTTGCCCCTCCATGCGGAGGTATCCCATGTGGTTTGGCATACGGCTTCAAAGCGTAAACTCTTTTTGAGTTTTCTGCGTGTTTCAATGAGGGATTTTATGTCTGTTGGGGTGAGGCTCTTGCCCGTTTGGGCTTCATAATAAGTTATAAATTCATTGGATGGGGTAAGAAGATCGCTACTCATCAGTTCAGCATGCCCAAAGGGGGTGTAATAAGCATTCAAATGCAATTGATGTGAGGTGTCCTCGTTTTTAAGTTCTCCTATCGTTGCGGTGAACCCAACTTCCAAGAGACGCAGCGTTTCAAGTTGATATGAGCCATCTTCTTCGTAAGATAAAAGTTGAAAACTGGGGCCTAAATGCAATTTGTCTGAAAAGAGGGTTACTTTTGGGGCTTGAATGGATAAAACATCTAAGCGAATTCTAGAATTTTCTTGATTGCCTTGATCAATGTTAAAATCGATGCCTTTCACGCGTGTTCCAATATAACCGTCTCCGGATGTAAAGACTCTCATACGCAAGTGGGGGGCAGCATGGGTATTTTTCTCTTCCTTGTTAAAAGACTCTTGTTTTATAAATCCATACCCAATTTGGAACCAAGAGATGCCTTTTAACACAAACCTCTCATCATAGTAGTCGTGGCCAGACTCTGGAATTTCTTGTATATGGAAGAAGCTGCGCGATGCCCAAATTGTACTTCTCTCCCAAAGCGAAGGAGAAAGATCCGTGTGGTTGTTTTGGTGTGCTGCGTGTGATTGAATGCGCTGGAAACTTTCTTGTAAAAGGCGTGCCCCTTCTTCTGGAGAAATCGCCTGCGGGAGGGTTAAGAATTTAATTTTGGTTTCCTCTGTCAGCATTTTGTTTCGGGTTTCTTCTAAGGCATCTCGAAGGCGGCTATTTAAGCCAGGGGTGATGGCG
>MGRI01000057.1:4176-5461 GCA_001798105.1 Deltaproteobacteria bacterium RIFCSPHIGHO2_02_FULL_40_11 | reverse complement strand
GTAATCAGCCCCGCATTTTGAGGTTCGCGTCTTAATTTTTGAGACTGCAGCATGTCTCTTGCCACCCAAATAATGGCGTATCTTAAAATTTCAAAGCGTTGGGTGATGTCTTGGTGCAGTTCTGAAAGAAGTAACATCTGAGAAATGTCTGCTTTTGTAAAAGCGGCATAAGGGGGAATCAGCAGCAATTCGTTGGGTTCTTGCAGTGTGGCAGATTCTAAAAAAGGGCGATCGGCTTGTTCATATAAATCCATGGCCTGTTTTGCGGCAGGCACTAAAATATAATCCAAGACAAAATCATCTGAATGCGTTTCAAATATTTTAGCCAAATAGTTGGCGCGGTTGAGTTTAAAACGCATGAGCAGTAAGTCTCTTAGGCCTTGCGCATCATCTACGGCAGATTGAATCACAGAAAGAAGCCTTTCTTTTCGTTCCGTGGTGGAGAGCTTTTGAATCATTTTAAGTTCTCGTTCCAATTGCATTTTGGTGTCTTTGGCCCAAAGCCTGAGGTCATCTGAAATATCTTCGGGCCGAATTTCCGTATAAACGCCTTCGTCTAAGGGAGACTCCGCCAGGCAGATACGCAGCGGTACCAGTAAACTGACGATTAAAAAGCTTGTAACTGCAAATTTCATATTTTCCCTTAGTCTTGTTTCTCAAGCTCAAAACGTGTTTGAGACAGTGGGGGAATGGAAGAAACAAAATCGCGATCGTAGTTGATCCACAAAAAACCATTGACGGTTCTTTTGGAAAAATAAACCACATAAGAAATTTCATTTGAAACCTGCTGTGTATAGCCTTCAAACTTTGAGCGCTTTAAAATAAAAATGCCTGGAATGCCTTCATCTACAATTTTAAAGTCGCCGCCTAAGTTTGGGTCTGCAGTTAAGGTAAGTTCCGCCCAGGCCCCCAGATTATCGGTTTGAACGCTGAGCGCATCTTTGTCTTTCATGTATCGGGTATTGGTGAGCGAACGAAACACGTTGGGTGTTTTTCCCCATTCAAAATGAATGTCTTCATTAAAAGTAGGGTCGTTATAGCCTGTTTGCGGGCTCACTTTGAGCATCAGGTTGTTATCTTCAATGTCTTGAATGCTGATTTGCATGTGGGCATTGCCGCCTTCGGGTGGCAAAACCACGGTGTTTTCTGTGTCTCTTAAAAATAAAACCAAAGCAGCTTTGGTTAAAGAACCGGGCCTGGAATAAAATGCCCTGGCATCTACCATATTGTGATTTCGGTCCAAGACTTCCAAAATGGCGACAAAGTTTTCTGGTGCTTGAAGGGA
>MGRI01000057.1:374-4121 GCA_001798105.1 Deltaproteobacteria bacterium RIFCSPHIGHO2_02_FULL_40_11 | reverse complement strand
TAAGACCCTTCCCGAATACGTCTTAAAACACATTTTGAAATTTCAGAGTTGAGTTTTGAAAGTTTTCGGTGCAAGGCTTCTTTTCGAACTTCTGGTAAATGATCTTTCGCTGTTTGCGCGACTTGTTCTTTGTCCCTTAAGTCTTGTTGTGCTGTAGAAAACGTAGATTGAATGGTAATCAACTGTTTTTGACTTTCATGCAGCCTGTCTTTTGCAGCAAGGAGTTTGGCTTGGGCTTCGTTGAGCTTTAAACTGAAATAACGTACTTTGGCCAAGACCACTTGCTTTTTTGCATCTTCTAATGCTCTTTGCCCAGCTTCGTTATTTTCTGTGTTTTGTTGCCCCTCTTGAAGTTGTCTGAGCGCTTGTTCCGCTTGTGTTAAAGCTTCCAGGGCTTTTCTGAGTTCTTCATTGTCCTGTGTTGGATTTGTTTGTGTTTCATCCCATTGCGCCGCTTCCCGTTGTGCCAATTGCAGTTGCTGTGTCAAAGATTCCACTTCTTGTTCCAACTGCGAAACTTCGTATTCATGATTTCGAAGGTTGACCCGTGCATTTTTTAATTGCTCTTGAAGTGTCGAAGCATAGGCCTGCGCCGTTTCAAACGCTTGACTTGCCTGTTGAAAGGTCTCTCTCGCCGTGCGTAACGATTCATCGGTGGCATCGTCTAAAGAGGCAATTTCTTCTTGGAGTGCAACCGTTTGATCTTCCAAGAGCTTTTTTTCAATTTGCACTTGTTTTTCAAAGTACGTTTTGAGTCGTTCAAACCCTTGCAGGTTGGCAAAGCTTTGCAACGGCATGGCCACTGCAAGTAGGGTGATGATGAGATTGGGTTTCATGTTATTTTTCCTCCTCTGTATGGAAATGTCCCCCCCAGGGATTTGGATTGGGATAGGGACCCAAAGATGGGGGTGTTGTAAACGTTTGTTGACAACTGTGATTTTGAAATTTTCGAATATCTTTTTGAACGCTCTTTAAAGCGTCGATGGCATAAGATACCCATTGGCGTGTGAGGCGAACCACATGTACAGATTCTGTGTTACGTCTTACGGGGTCTTGAAGCACGCCATCAATCATATGATACAGCGCGTCGAGTCTTGAAGTAATGCAAAAGTAATGGCGTCCTAAAATATCCATATCCAGGTCTTCAATCACCCAGTTTAAGACATTCTTAAACAAAACCAGTTCATAAATGGCAGTTCCCATCCATGCAGATTGCTCCAGGCCAAATTGTAAAAGGTCAATGGCGTAATCTGCAAAAGATACATAAAAGGTCACTTCATTAAACTGTGGTTGGGGTTGGTTGGGTTGCGGTTGGGGATTCCATTGAGAATTAAAATAAGGAAATGTGAATTTTTGGTCGTAGGTAAGATTTACATGAATCACATGGTCATAAAACCGAGACAGTAAAACAGAAACCACTTGGTTTTCAAATTCATCGCCTTCTAAAAAGAGAAAGTTATTGAGCATGAGCCCGCGGTGTAATGCTCTTCGGGTGAGAAGTTCATAAGGAAGGGCACCTTGTGAGGGCTGTGTGTAGCTGTCTTTGGCATCCATGAGGCCACGCACCAAAGTTTCTCGAAGAACTTTAAAGTTTCCTCTGGCATTGGGTGCAATCATGTACTTATAGTCATTTAAAATTGTAACCACAGATTGGCACCATCCCCAAAGTGTCTGGTAGGGATTCAGTGTGGGATCTTGGGCATTGGTCTGGTCGGGATGTTGGTGTCTGGGTTGAAATCCGCCCCCTTGGCCTCTGGGATGATGGTGGCCATATTGGGCCGCTTCTTCTTTTCCATTTTGGCCAGAGCCAATGTCTGTTCCCCCGCCTGCAATCACAGAATGGGAAGAGGTTAAAGTTAAAATTAATAAAGCTGCCAAGAAAAATTTATTTTTCATGGGGGAGCTCCTTTCTATTTTTAGTGAGGGAGAAAAGTTGAAAGTTCACTTGAACCACTTTTTCCCCCTCACCTTGGGTTACACTAAATTTCGAATTCAGTTGGTCTCGAAAGGCCTGAATTTCTTCTTTCATTTCCTGAAAGTCGTTTTCACGCACACAAAGTGTAACCCCGGTAATATCTCGGCTTTGTGTTTGTTCCTGGTCGATCGATTCTTTGGCAAGCGCCATCATTTGTTTATGAAACTTTTGAACGGCTAAGTTTTTTACTTCGTTTAAATATTTTATTTTTGGAAACGTTTGGATGAGTTTTCCATTTTCGCCTCTACTTAAAAACCCAAGTTTAATAAGAAGTTCCAGTGCTTTTTTGGCCTGCGATTTTGTAACTTTTCCTTTGAGTTGTTTTGAAATCCAACTTGCGTCTTCTTCAAAGTCTTTGAGGTTTACCATTTCTCGAATGGCCACAAAATACCAATGCGATAAATAGTCATAAAAAGCGGCGTCCAACTGAAATGCAGATTCTGTTTTTTCAGATGTTTTTTTAAGTTCCCCAAAATAATAATCTTTGGTGGATTTGCCTTCCGACTGGTTAAACATCACCAGGTTTTCAAAATAACTTGCTTCTTTTTTTTGCAGTCCAAGGCCAGAAATAAAATTTCTTAAGTTCTTATGGGTAATGTTACGCGTACCATCCATCACACGTTTTAGGTAATTTGGAGAATTAAGTCCTGCTCTGCGTGAAAAAACAGCATAAGAGTATTGTTTATTGTTCGATTTTTTTGAAGTATAAAAATCTTTAAGGTATTCGCGGTAATTTTTGTATTTATAAATTTCTAAATTCATAATTTCTTTCAAAATGGTGCTTGCGTTTTAAACAAGGTTATATTATCTGTCAATAGCAAATTTTGATTTTGAATGTTTTTTTCTTACCAAACGGTAAAGGTTGAAATGAAAAAAGGTTACAGAAAATTATTTCTGCTTTGTTTTGTTTGTTTTTTGGGCATCCGTCCAATCTGGGCTGCGCCTGCCTTAGAAATGCCGTATTTTGATCCCTATAAAAAAGACTTTCAAATGATTGCTGTAGATCTCAAATGGCAAGACAAGAAACTCAGTATTTATGTGGATGAAGCCAATGAGACCATTTGGCGGGAATCTTTCTATGAAGAATTGGCGCTGAAAGTAAAAGATACGTACATGAAATCTTATGAAAGCTATTTTTCAAAAGCAGAGGTTTCCGGCGTAGATCATTTAAAAATTATTTTTACAGAAGCATTAGCAGGGGGAGAAAATGCAACGCATTTTCAGGCCTACTACACACCTTTATATATGGAGCAATTTGGATTTGAGGCGCTTTTGGTCAATCCCAGAGGCTTGGTTTTAAATGAAATTGCCCATTCAATTTGTCACGAACTCTTTCATTTATATTATTATAGAAAATTTGAAACCCCGGCGCCGTGGATCAATGAAGGGTTGGCGCAACTTTTTGCCTATCTGATTTCAGGCGATTTGCCGCAGTCTGGGGTAAACAGCTATTTTAAATCGCCAGATGCGGCTTTAGAAAACTTTGAAGGGGGGCAGTCAAAGTATTATGGCAATTCTTTTTTATTCTTTTATTTTTTGTATTTGCATTATCTAAAGCCAGAAGATCTCTATATGCTGATTTCGGTGGATCATCCCAAAAAACTTTTTCCAGAGAATTGGCAGCTGGTTTTAAAAGAATTTTCAGTAGCCAAGCTTTTAAACATGATTTATGTGCATCCGAATCAACATTATGCTTTACAAGGTGTTCAGGGGAATGTTTTGGCTGATGCAATGCCACCCGAAAATTTTGAAATTTCCCCCATGCAGTCGGT
>MGRI01000057.1:0-355 GCA_001798105.1 Deltaproteobacteria bacterium RIFCSPHIGHO2_02_FULL_40_11 | reverse complement strand
ATATTATTATTTTAAATACGTATTAGGCTGAGTCATCCTGAAGCCCGAAGGGCTGAAGGATCGCATGGATTACAAAAGTGCTTTTACAATAATCTGTAATGCTAAGAGGCTTAAAATAATTTTTAAAGCCAAGACAAAAGAATTGTCTGAAATTTTTTTAAGCAGTTTTTTGCCAATGGCGTTTCCTAAAACCACCATTGCAATCAATCCAAAAAGAATGGAAGCATGTTCTTGGACGTGAAACCCGATATGCAGGTAAGCAGCAACTTTAAAGAGGTGTAAAAAAAGCTGGCAGGCTGCTTTGGTGGCGACCAATTTTTCTTTTACGAGGCCTTCTCTTAAATAGAAGGGGGCA
>MGRI01000056.1 GCA_001798105.1 Deltaproteobacteria bacterium RIFCSPHIGHO2_02_FULL_40_11 | reverse complement strand
ATAGGCTTTATCTTTATGAACAATTAAACTTAAGGCATCCACAGGCTGGCCATTAATCAGAATGTCTAATTTAATGAGATTTGCTATTTCATACCCGATGAGTTCGTAATCAAAAGAAGCATATCCCCGGGTAACAGATTTTAAGCGGTCATAAAAATCAAATACCATTTCATTGAGCGGTAATTTGTAATCCAACTTTACGCGTGTGGGGGTAATGTATTCCATATTGATTTGGATACCGCGGCGGTCTTCACACAGCTTCATAATTTCACCAATATATTCTGTGGGCGAATGAATGGTTGCGCGAATATGGGGTTCTTGAATGGCTTCATATAAATTGGGTTCGGGTAATTTGGAAGGGTTATCAATTTCGACAATCTTTCCGCCATTTAAAACAACGCGATAGACGACAGAGGGGGCCGTTGTGACGAGTGTTAAATTAAATTCACGCTCCAGGCGTTCTTTAATAATTTCCATGTGTAAAAGTCCCAGAAACCCGCACCGAAAGCCAAATCCAAGCGCTGTGGAAGAATCTTTTTCATAGCTAAAACTTGCGTCATTCAGACGGAGTTTTTCCAGGGCTTCTTTGAGGAGTTCATACTCATGGGTGTCTGTCGGGAAAAAACTACTAAAAACCATGGCTTTAATGGGTTTAAATCCAGGAAGGGGGGTTGGGGTTGGGCGCTCTTTTTCTGTAAGGGTATCTCCAATGTGTGTATCTCGAACATCTTTAATCACAGCAGAAAAAAATCCGACTTCACCGGCATATAATGCATCAATGGCCATGGGCTTGGGTGTGAAAACACCCACCGTTTGCACTTCAAATTCTTTTTGATTCGACATCATTTTAATTTTTAAGCCTTTTTTTAAAATGCCATCGTACAGGCGCACCAAACAAATAACGCCCAGATAACTATCAAACCAGCTATCGACCAAAAGGGCTTTTAAGGGCGCCGTTGAGTCTCCCGAAGGAGGTGGAATTTTTTGAACAATGGCTTCTAAAATATCTTTGACGCCTTCTCCCGTTTTGCCACTGGCACGAATCGCCTCACTGGCATCAATCCCAATAATGTCTTCGATCTCTAAAGCAGAACGTACAGTGTCTGCTGTACTTAAATCTATTTTATTTAAAACAGGGATAATTTCTAAATTATTGTCAATGGCCAAATAGGCATTGGCAATGGTTTGGGCCTGAACGCCTTGTGCGCAATCTACAATGAGAATGGCGCCTTCGCAGGCGGCTAAAGACCTGGAAACTTCATATGAAAAATCGACATGGCCTGGGGTATCGATGAGATTCAGTTCGTAGGTTTTTCCATCTTTAGCTTTGTATTCCATGCGAACCGTTTGCGCTTTAATCGTAATGCCACGTTCGCGTTCAATATCCATGGAATCTAAGGTTTGTTCTAAAATTTTATGTGCGGGAAGGGCGCCAGTGATTTCAATAATACGATCTGCAAGTGTCGATTTCCCGTGATCGATGTGTGCAACAATTGAGAAGTTTCTGATGAGGGGTGCGTTCATTTTGGAAAGAACAATTAAGCTCTGGGTTGTGTGTGTGCGTCTTCCAAATCTTCATCAAATGACATTTGTCCCGGGATATGTTCACGATTGAGTTTTAAAACCATGTCAATGCCCTGGCGAATGTATTCGGCAATGGGAACTTTTGTTTTTTGATTAAGTTGTTTTAGTTTTTCGTTTTGTGTTTCTGTAATGTAGACGGTTGTAGATATTTTTTTTCTGCCCATAGGATCAACATATATGGCCCTATATATATTGTCAACGATTGGCACGTTCACTTTTACAAAAAAAAGAAGATCTTGCCTAAAATTTAGCTTTTATCGTATGATCCAAGTGTTTATGGGGCGGATTTTAAAAGCCATTGGCTCGATTCTGGTTATTTTTCTCATTTTCTTTGGAGTTCCTGTTTTGGTTTACTCCAGCTTTCAAAAATTTTTAGGGATGGTTCCGCCGGCCCAGCTGATTGAAACTGCCATTTATCAATTGGCTGTTTTAAAAGGGGTTGAATCTTTAATTTTAATCATCATTTTTTTATTGGTGATTGAGCGACGTCGGGGTAAAGAAACAAAATATGCATTTTTCATTTCAATTTTACTCTTTTTACAAGTGGGCGGGGTGGCAGAACTGTGGGCCTATTTAACGCTCAAGTCTCCTGTCTTATATACAGCTGCAGGGATGAGCTCTGCATTTATTTCTTATATGTTGGCTGCTTGGTTTTTGGGAAAATTCTACCAAACCCGCGCCCAAATGATTTTACCTTCTTAAATTTATGCCTTTAATGATTCAAAAGTATGGAGGAAGTTCTTTGGCAACGCCCGCACATATTTTAAATGTGGCCAGGCGAATTATTCAAACCAAAGAAAAGGGGTATCAATTGGTGGTTGTGGTTTCTGCCATGGGTCGTACGACCAACGATCTTTTAAATTTAGCGCATGAAATTACAGATACGCCTTATGACCGGGAATTAGATATGCTTTTATCCTCTGGCGAACGTGTTTCGATGGCACTTTTATCCATGGCGCTTCATAAATTAGGGCATCATAGTATTTCATTTACAGGCTCTCAAAGTGGGATTGTGACAGATACGGCCCACACAAAAGCAAAAATTTTAGAAATTAAAGCAGATCGCATTCAAAAAGAATTACACAATGGAAAAATTGTCATTGTGGCTGGATTTCAAGGCGTTAGTCTTGATAAAGAAGTGACGACTTTAGGCCGAGGCGGGTCGGATTTAACAGCCGTAGCGTTGGCGGTGCATTTAAAAGCTGAAAGATGCGAGTTTTATAAAGATGTGGATGGCGTGTATACAGAAGACCCCAAGCAAAATGAGAAAGCGTTAAAATTAAAAACCTGTAAGATTGATGAAGTGATGCAGTTGGTACAAAATGGATCTCGTATTTTGAATCCCGATGCCCTTTTACTCGCAAAAGAAAACCTACTTCCTTTGTATTTGGCTTCCAGTTTTAATTTTCAAGAAGGAACGACGATTCATGCTGGATGAGATTTTCCAGCGCTCTGAAGATGCCTTTCATCATTGGAAAACTTTTCGCGTTTCTCAAAGAGCAGAAATTTTAAAATCGCTGCATCAGATTGTGTACAAAGAAAAAGATCAAATTTCTGAAGTCATTTCCAATGCAACAGGAAAGCCAAAAATTGAAGCGCTGACATCTGAAGTGATTCCCGTTTTAGATCTTCTGCTGTATTTCACAAAAAAAGCCCCCAGAATTTTAAAAGAAAAAACAAGACCTCTGCATTTACTCATGCAAAAAAAATCGATTATTTCTTATGAGCCATATGGGACGGTTCTCATTGTTTCGCCTTGGAATTATCCTTTGAGTATTCCCATGGGAGATATTGTTTTGGCTTTATTGGCAGGGAATGTTGTTCTTTTAAAACCATCGGAAGTGACAGAGCCTGTTTCGCAATTAATTCAAGATCTTTTTTCAAGATCGGATGTTCCCAAAGATGTCGTGCAAGTTATTTTCGGGGGAGGCGACGTGGGACAAAAATTGGTTTCATCCGAACGTATTCATAAAATTTCTTTTACGGGCTCTACAGCGACGGGACAAAAAATCTTAGAAGCGGCAGCCAAAAATATTACACCCAGTACGATGGAGCTTGGCGGAAAAGATGCTGCCATTGTTTTAAAAGATGCGCCACTTCAAAAAACAATTGAAGGCATTGTGTGGGGCGCATTTATGAATGCAGGGCAAACCTGTGCTTCGATTCAAAGAGTGTATGTTCAAAGAGACAGTGTGCAAAGATTTGTAGAAGGGGTTGTGGCGCAGACACAAACGCTAAAGCTCGAAACAGATGTGGGGGCGATTACACTTCCCCAGCAACTTGAAAGATATGAAAGCCAGTTGGAAGATGCCGTTCGAAAAGGTGCAAAGATTTTATGTGGCGGGCAAAAAGAAGAACGGAATGGGAGGCCTTTCTTTCAGCCAACGGTTTTAGTGAACTGTACGGATGATATGGAAATTGTAAAAACAGAAACATTTGGCCCGATGTTACCCATTTTAATGTTTGATACGGAAGAAGAGGTAATTGGGCGCGTAAATCGGTCTCCTTATGGCCTCTGCGCTTCGATTTGGACAAAAAATAAAACAAAAGCCATTCAGATGGCGCATCAAATTCAAGCTGGAACAGTTACCATTAATGACGCCGTTTTTACGCATGCCTTATGTGAAACGCCCTGGGGGGGAACTAAAAAAAGTGGAATTGGCCGCGCCCACGGGGAAGAAGGTTTAAAATCTTTTTGTCAGGTAAAGCATATTAATTATGATCGCATTGGGCTCAAACCTTTTTGGTGGTACCCTTATACGCGTCAAAGCCTGGACATTGCAGGCGAGCTGGCAGATATGGTCGGAAAACCCACAGCCTGGGGACGTTTCAAGGCCATGCTTAGATTTCTGGTTGTGTATTTGTTTAAGTGATTATATAAAACCCAAATGTTTTTGAGGGGGAAAGTTTTATGTATTCTTTATCTCACCTGTTTGCCTCTCTTTCTGTATGCCCAGCTTGAAGATTCTTGTGAAGCCCTTTTTGAGCGCCATGGTTTTTTAGAAGAGGGTGAGGGCGAGCGGGCTCGAGAATGGATTCAGCATCAAAACGCCAGAACGCTTCTCGCGTTGAAGATTGATCCTCGGTTTGGAGAGATCAAAAATTCCATTTTAAAAATTCAAGATTCCCCCGACAAACTCCTTTATGGGAGCCATGAAGGAAAATATGTGTACAATTTTTTACGGGATGGAGGACATCCCAGGGGGCTTTTAAGAAGAACGACAGCTAAAAAATATTATGCAAATGCCCCCGAGTGGGAAGCTGTTTTAGACATAGATGCTTTGGTCGCTCAAGAAGGCACATCTTGGGTTTATCATGGATATCGTCGTCTTCCCAAAACGCACCATGTGTTGATTTTCTTATCTCCTGGAGGCGGCGATGCTTTTGAAGTGCGAGAGTTCGATTTCAAAGCGAAGGCCTTTGTAAAAGATGGCTTTTATCTTCCGGTTTCAAAAACAGAAGTGGCGTGGGTGGACAAAAATACTTTAATTGTAGGAACGGATTTTGGCCTCGGGTCTTTGACAGATTCTGGGTATAATCGCATCTTAAAACTTTGGAAACGCGGGACATCGCTTGAAGCTGCAAAAACGGTCTTCGAGGGGCAAAAAACAGATGTTTTTGTCAGCGTGATGGTCCTTAGATTTAAAGGGCAGCGGCGAATTTTGTTTACTAGACTGCTTGATTTTTTCCGAGATGAATCTTTTATTTACGATGAAGCAAGTGGGGATTTAAAATTTCTGGATCTTCCAGGCGATGCCAAAGGGACTGTTGGACTTAATGGAAATTTTTGTATGATCTTAAAAAGAAACTGGAGGTATCAAGATGTTTTGTATCGAGCAGGAGATCTTTTAGAAGTTAATCTGAGTGCATATCTTGCAGGAAAATCAGCAATTCGCTTGGTCTATCATCCGCCAAATAAGATGCCCATTGTATCTGTCAGCAAAACAAAGTCTGCTTTATTTGTTAAAATTCTGGAAAATGTTTCTGGAAAAATTATTCAATTGACGCCCACAGAAAAAGGGTGGGAACAAAATGTTTTGCCATTACCTGAAAATGGAGATCCTTGGATTACAGATATTGATCCAGATGGAAATTTTCTTATCGTTGGGTATGAAGATTTTTTAACGCCAGACACATTATATTTTTATGATCTGAAAACCAGGGCATTAAAACCATTTAAAGCATTACCGCCTCAGTTTGATGCAAGTCGTTATCAAGTTCAACAATTGTGGGCAACCAGCGTGGATGGTACACGCATTCCTTATTTTGTGATTGCTTCCAAAGATATGAAATTAGATGGAAGCAATCCTGTTATTTTGAATGCTTATGGTGGGTTCGAAGTAAATGAATTACCTGCGTATATGCCAACGCTGGAAAAAATTTGGCTCTCTCGTGGGGGTGTGTATGTGGTGGCAAATATCCGAGGCGGGGGAGAGTTTGGGGCGGATTGGCACCGGTCTGGAATTCAAGAAAATAGGCAGCGTGTGTACGATGATTTTATTTCGGTTGCAGAAGATTTAATTGGAAGAGGGATTACCTCTGAAAGAAAACTTGGGATTACAGGAGGCAGCAATGGGGGGCTTTTAATGGGAGTCGCTGTGACACAAAGGCCAGATCTTTTTCAAGCTGCCTATATCGATGTGCCGCTTTTGGATATGCTTCGGTATCATTTGCTTTTGGCGGGTGCAAGTTGGATGGCTGAATATGGAAATCCCGAAGATCCCAGAATGCGAGAAATTCTTTTAAGCTATTCTCCGTATCATAATATTCGTGCCACAGCGGCGTATCCGGAGGTTTTAATTGTAACTGCCAACGATGATCGTGTCCATCCAGCGCACGCCCGGAAATTTGCCTACCGGCTTTCTGAACAAGGACACCCCTTTTATTTTTTAGAAAATAACGATGGCGGGCACGGCGGCGGGGCAACCGTGGATTCCAGCGCTGACGAAAGGGCG
>MGRI01000055.1:15948-25618 GCA_001798105.1 Deltaproteobacteria bacterium RIFCSPHIGHO2_02_FULL_40_11 | reverse complement strand
ATAAAAATGCGGACCTGAAAGGTTCGCTTTTTTATTTGTGGCGGCTTTAGGATGAGCAAACGCGACCTTTGAGAGCGTTTGCATCAAACCAAATGCGGTAAAAAATTCATTTTATGTTTTCAATTTCTACGCTGTTTTAAAATGTGCGTTTTATAAGCAGCGCTAACCTCTAAATATGATTCACTATTTCTGATTTCTTTTTTTGTTCTTTTGGTATGGGATTTGCTCTGCTGTGTCCATGATACACATGACACACAGGAGGTCTCTATGATGAAAAGAATTATAATATTTAGTTTTTTAGGTTTATTGATTGTGCTGCAAAGTTTGTATGCGATGCCTGTTGCCGATCGCTATATTGTTGTTTTTCAAGATTGGGTGGGGCGCCCCGATCTGAATGCGCAGCGCCTAGCCACACAACATGGTTTGGGGTTAGGGCATATCTATCGTCATGCTTTAAAGGGATGTGTTGCCACGGTTCCTTTCAATAAATTGGATTTGGTTAAAAATGATCCAGATGTGAAATACGTTTCGCAAGATCAGGGTGTGACGCTCGTCGGAAATGATCGTGTGAGTGGCCCTGGAAAACCGGGCGGTGGAAAAGGTGGAACGACACAGCCGGCTCAAGTGCTCCCTTTCGGGATTCATCGTGTCAATACACAGTTTAGTTCTTTAGCTTTGATTGACTGGCAAGATCAAAGAGTCGATGTGGATGTAGCAGTTCTTGATACTGGGATTGATAAAAGTCATCCGGATTTAAATGTGGTAGGGGGTGTTAATTTTTCTACCGGAAGAGCCACGAATTTTAAAGATGGAAATGGTCATGGAACACATGTTTCAGGCACCATCGGCGCTCTAGATAATGCGATTGGCGTTGTTGGTGTTGCGCCTGGGGCACGTCTTTGGGCTGTCAGAGTATTGGATAGTAATGGGAGTGGTTTTTTATCTGATGTCATTGCTGGGATTGATTGGGTGACTGCGCGATTCGATGTGATCGATGTTGCCAATATGAGCTTGGGATGGACAGAAAGTTCTTCTGGTCCCAGTCCTGTGCAAGAGGCCATTCAAGCGTCTGTTGCAAAAGGGATTGTCTATGCTGTAGCCGCTGGAAATGATTCCAAAGATGCGCAAAGTTTTGCGCCTGCGTCTTATCCAGAAGTTATGACTGTTTCTGCAATGGCCGATAGTGACGGGATGTCTGGTGGTTTTGGCGTTCCTACAAGTTATGGGGTGGATGATACGATTGCGACCTTTAGTAATTTTGGAAGCAGTGTGGATTTGGCTGCTCCGGGGGTTGATATTTTTTCAACACTTCCGGGAGGACTCTATGGCAAAAAAAGTGGAACCAGTATGGCCAGCCCCCATGTTGCAGGTGCAGCGGCACTTTATGTGGTGCGATTTGGAAAACCTTTCGATGGTTTAGGCGTAGAAGCAGTTCGTCAGGGGCTTATTCAATTTGGAACGCCTCAGAATTCTCTTGATGGTTTTTCGGGAGATGTCGATGGCTTCCCTGAGCCTTTGGTGAATGTTCAGTTTTGAGCCAGAGAGAGGGCACTGAGATAACGTGGGTACTAGTAATTCACCTTTATGAGAGACAACCCACTCGCCGGAGCCGTTTGCCCAGCAAAAGATCTATTTTTTTTATCTAAGATTTTTTTGAAATCATCAGGGCTTATTTTTCCTATTCCTACCCAACACAAAGTTCCCACTAAATTGCGAATCATGTATTTTAAAAAACCCGTGCCGTGAATGTTAAAGTTTAAAAATAAATCTTGCTGTTCCCATGATGCCTCTAAAATGGTTCTCATCGTCGACGAAGTCACACTTCCACTTGACTGAAACGACGTAAAATCATGCTCGCCAATAATAAATTGGCACGCTTCATTCATTCGATTGACATCAAAGGTTTCAGATCTCCACCAAGAAGTAGAATGATATTTTTTGATGGGTTTTTCAGTATTTAAAATGTTGTAAGTATAATTTTTCGACTTCGCACTCTCTCTTGCATGAAATGAATCCGGAACCACTTCCGCAGCAAGAATTCTAATATCTTCTGGAAGTTCGCGATTCATCGAATGGACCATGTTTATCTTTTTATGGGTTTGCAGGGGTATAAAATGCGCCACTTGCCCTTCTGCATGAACACCTGCATCGGTGCGAGAAGCTCCATACGCCGTTACTTTGTGTCTAAAAATCTTAAACAACGCGTCTTCCACTTTTTCTTGAAGTGTCAATTTTCCAGGGATTCGCTGCCAGCCTGAAAATCGTGTTCCGTCATAGCTTATGATTAACTTAATTTTCATAAAGGGATAGTGTCACACCCAAGGGAATTTGTCCAAGCGTGGACTTTTGAGCATGTCTATGGTACGTCCTCTGGAAATGTCCTATAAAGTTAAAGATCATTATTTTCACAAAGCAAAGGCACAAAACTATGCTGCGCGGTCTGTGTTTAAGTTGGAAGAAATTGATCAAAAATACAGACTTCTAAAATCCGGCCATCACGTTTTAGATCTGGGAGCGGCTCCGGGGTCTTGGTCGCAATATGCTTCCAAGAAAATCGGTTCTTTGGGGAAAGTTTTAGCCATCGATTTAAAACCCGTTTCTTTGAACTTACCCAATGTGGTTTTTTTAGAAGGAGATGTGAATGACCTTGGGTTAGATGCAATCTTGTCCCAGTATCATTTCAATCCAAAATTTGATCATGTTCTTTCTGACATGGCGCCGAAAACCACAGGCATTCGTTTTGCAGATCAAGCCGCTTCTTTAGAATTATGTGAATTGGCCTTAGGCATTGCTGTTCAATATTTGAAACCGGGTGGAAATTTTGTGTGTAAGTTTTTTCAGAGTCAGGATTTCCAAACCTTTCGTCAAGAGGTTAAAAAATATTTTTCAAAAAACTATGTGTGCGTCCCAAAAAGTACACGCAAAGAAAGCAAAGAAGTGTTTTTTGTTGCGCTCGATTTTTTAGGCCATTGATTTAGAAAGTTCTTCAATAATAGAAGGGTCTTCAAGGGTTGTTGTATCTCCCACAATTTCTTCTTTGGCAGCAATTTTCCGAAGCAGCCTACGCATAATTTTCCCGCTTCGTGTTTTTGGAAGGCGGGGTACCAAACGAATTTCTTCCGGGCGTGCAATGGTTCCAATTTCTTTGGCCACATGGTTGATGAGCGTTTGCGCCATTTCTGGAGAAGGCACGTGTCCTTGTTTTAACGTTGCAAAAGCAACAATACATTCACCTTTTATTTTATGGGGAATGCCAACGACGGCACATTCTGCCACAGAAGGGTGACTTACAACCGAAGACTCAATTTCAGAGGTTCCCAAGCGGTGCCCCGAAACTTTAATAACATCATCGGCTCTTCCTAGAATCCAAAAGTAACCTTCTTCGTCACGCCGGGCTTCATCTCCGGTCCAATACATCCCCGGAAATTTTTTCCAATAGTGTTCACTATAGCGGTCGTGATCATTGTAAATCGTGCGAAGCATCGAAGGCCATGGGTTTCGAATGACTAAAAACCCACCTGTATTGGGGGGGACAGGATTTCCCTTTCCATCTACAACTTCTGCATCAATGCCCGGAAGGGGAAGTGTGGCAGAGCCGGGTTTTAAAGGCGTTGCACCCGGAAGTGGCGAAATCATAATGCTTCCTGTTTCTGTTTGCCACCACGTATCTACAATGGGACATTTTTCTTTTCCAATCACGCTGTAGTACCACATCCAGGTTTCTGGATTAATGGGCTCGCCTACCGTTCCCAAAAGTCTTAAGGTGGAAAGGGCGTATTCATGTGGAATTTTTTCGCCCCATTGAATAAACGCGCGAAGGGCTGTGGGAGAGGTGTAAAAAATAGAAACTTTGTGGCGATCGATTATCTCCCAAAAACGGCCTGGATGCGGGTGGTTGGGGGCGCCTTCATACATCAGGGTTGTTGCTCCATTGGAAAGGGGGCCATAGACAATATACGTGTGGCCTGTAATCCAGCCAATATCGGCCGTGCACCAATAAATATCGTCGTCTTTTAAATCAAATACCCATTTTGTAGAAACATGGGCTTGTAAAAGGTAGCCAGCAGTTGTGTGTAAAATGCCTTTGGGTTTTCCTGTTGTGCCACTGGTATACAAAATAAAAAGAGGATCTTCTGAATCCAAAGGCAAGGCATCTGCCAGGTTTTTATTTTTTGCTGTGAGTTCATGCCACCAAAAATCTTTTTTGGGATGAAACGGAATTTCATGTTTGGTTCTTTGGTATACAATCACATGTTCAACGCTACTTGTATTTTGAATCGCTTGGTCCACATTGCGTTTGAGTTCCACAATTTTTCCACGTCGATAGCCGCCATCTGCCGTAATAATCAGCTTTGCTTTGGAATCTTCAACACGGTCTCGAATGGCTTGGGCGCTAAAGCCCCCAAAAATAACAGAATGGATAAGCCCAATTCGACTACAGGCCAGCATGGCAATTGCCAATTCTGGAATCATGGGCATGTAGAGAATCACGCGGTCCGCTTTTTTAAGTCCCAACGTTTGAAGGCAGGCCGCAAACGTTGCAACTTCCGTATAAAGATCTTGATACGAAAGTTTTCGAACTTCCCCTGGTTCGCCTTCCCATAAAATGGCAGTTTTATGGGGCTGCGTTTTGAGATGACGATCCAGACAATTATAAGAGACATTCAGCTTGCCCTTTGTAAACCACTTTGCATTGGGGGCATCCCATACCAATGTTTTTTCCCAAGGGTGAAACCAGTGTAAGGCTTTGGCTTGCTCCGCCCAAAAAGCGTCTGGGTTTTTGAGCGCTTTTGTGTGAAGCGCTTGATACGATTTTAGATCTGGGACATGTGCTGCCGCTGAAAACAGCTTTGGCGGAGAAAAACTTCTTTTTTCTTTGAGTAAAGACTCTAGCGTTTCAGAGGCGTCTTTCACGAAAGGCAGTCTATCTTTAAATGTATTTTGAGTTCAAGAAATTAATAGGCAAATTCTACTACTAGAGGGAGGTGGTCCGAATACCCCTTTTCCGTAAAAAAGCCATAGCGAAAAGGAAATTCATAGGGCATGCGTTTACCGGTGTCTGGATCTATGTCTGTAATCATGTCATCTAGATAAAAGACATCAAAACTATCATTTACCAGTTTAAAATCGCCACTTTCTCGTAAGATGTCTTTACTTACTAAAATGCGATCCAAAGGATCCCAATGTCCTTGGTAAAAATGGGATCCATCGTAGGGAAAAGTGGAAAACCCCTGTAAGTAATTTTGTAAATCAACCAATGGATATTCTAAATCGTACAAATCGTTATCGGCCAAATAATCAGAGATAGGATTGGGGACCTCTTTCAATAAAGTATTAAAATCACCCACAGCCACAAACGACATGTCTTGGTCGATGGCCTCATAGGCAATGTCTCGCACAATTTCAGAAGCCCTAAGTCTTGCTTCAGTTCCACTTGCTTGAGAGGGCCAGTGATTGCCAGCAACTTTTAAACGTTTTCCTTTTTTGATGCGATAGGTCACTTCAATAATGTCTCGGGTAGAAGATCCCATATCTTTTAAATCAACCTCATGTGCAATTGGATTTTCGGCCAAAGGGAGGCGGCTGATAACGCCTACATCAATGCCTCGATGGGAGGGACTTTCAAAATGAAACGGTTTTTTGTATCCATAGGCTTTTAAATAGCCTTTCCAAAGATCGAGCATGACGGTTTCATTTTCAATTTCATGTAGAAAAATAATATCGGCACCTTCATCTTTGTAGCTGAGCATTACATTGGAAAGGCGCTCTAATCGTTCTTCATATTTGATTTGAGTCCAATCCAAGTCCCGACACATGCGTCCAAAATAGCCATTGATGCCTTTACAAGGATCTGTCTTCCACTTTCGTTTGAGACTTAAGGGTAAAAAAGCCAGATCTTCTTGGTAGACTCCATCGTCTGTTGCATCAAAGAGGTTTTCGACATTGTAGCTCATGATGGAAACAACAGCGCTTGAAAAGCCCTGGATAGAAATAAAAA
Source organism: Deltaproteobacteria bacterium RIFCSPHIGHO2_02_FULL_40_11 (assembly GCA_001798105.1). Taxonomy (GTDB): domain Bacteria; phylum Bdellovibrionota; class JACOXK01; order 2-02-FULL-40-11; family 2-02-FULL-40-11; genus 2-02-FULL-40-11. The sequence goes on along the minus strand of MGRI01000055.1, from coordinate 19,620 downwards.
GGACGGTAAATAAGACCGAAAATTTTATTTTTTTAAACACAACAGTAATTTTAGAATAGCGTAAACTTTTAACTCAAAGCAACTTATTTAAGGTAATGCAATGTGTGGTCATGTGTGGCACATCGCGTTCCTTGCATGTTGATCTTGCATTGACGGCCTAAATCCTCTACATAGAGGGTACAGGAGGCCTTATGAAAGTGTTTTTGAGTCTTGTCCTATTTTTATTTCCTTATCTTGGGTGGGCACAATCCCAGCCTGTTTTAAAGCCAGTGAGTGCCAGTGAGCTGTATGTCCCGATTGGTTTTGATGACAATGACACCAATGTGCAGGTTGTTTTTGAAGGCATTTTTCCAAATAGCTGTTATCTTCGTGCCGAGCCCAAGGTAGAAATCAGTGGCAAAAAAATTAAAATTCAACCCCAAGCCTATGTTCGATCGGGGCCCTGTTTGACCGTTCTCATCCCCTATCAGCAAGAAATTAATTTAGGCATGCTCGAAGGCGGAGACTATGAGGTTCAAATTTCAAAGGCGGGGCAAACCGTGACTGCGATCCTTCCCATTGAAGAGGCCAGGTCGGAGGAGACAGATAATTACTTATATGCTCCCATTCGCCATGCACGTTTAATCTCAAAAAAAGATCGCCTGCTTCGCTTAGAAGGGGAATTTACCAATTCTTGTATGAAGCTCAAAGAAATCCAAATTTATGTTCCGAGTGATCAAGTTGTTATTCTTCTGCCCATTGCCGAATATGACCAAAAAGAGGGTGAGGTTTGTGCTGAGCGCCTGATTCCCTTTGTAACAGATATACATATTGATGAAGAAACTGCTCCACCGGGAAGATACTTGTTTCATATTCGATCGATTGGGGGGAATGCCCTCAATTTTATTGAAGATCTTTGAGACAATGTCAAGATTCTAAACAGTGAAATCTGCCTTTGGCAGATTTCACTTCGAGCACCGAAGGTGCGAGGAAGTCTCCTGGGCTGGTCTCAAAATTGCATATTCTCACAAGCACTTCTCCCCAGAAATGATTCAATTGTAGTGGTTCAAAAATACTTTATGTTTGTATGGATGGTGGCATGCTTCATGGCATGTCAAGCTTTGCATGCTGCCCCCGAAGTTCTAGATGCCACGGAGCATGAATTTTGTCAGATTATTGAAATTGTTCAAAAAAATCACTTAAACCCTGTTACAGAAGATGACCTTGGTAACTTTTTTCCAGAGCCCTTTGATTGTAAAAGTATGTACCAAAATTTAAAACTGATTGCGGAAGGAAAAAAAGTAGATCCGGAGCATTTTATATTAAAACGTCTTTCATGGTTTGTTTCTTCTTTAGATCCTTACTCACAGTATTTATGGCAAAAAGAAGAAATTTCAAAAATTCAAAGAAAAGAAAATCAATATGAATTGATTCGAAATAAAATTGGATATGTAAAGCTTAAACAGTTTCACGCGGATACCTTTGAAGAATTTTTGAAGCATTATGAAACTTGGAAAAAAGAAAAGACTTTTCGGAGTTTGGTTTTGGATCTTCGTAAGAGTGAAGGAGGGCACTTGCTTCCAGCAGTCAATTTATTAGAGGCGATGCTGGATGTTGAGCAATTATTTTTGGTAAAAACAAAAGATGCGTTGCATGTGGTTCCGGATGAACGCTTAAAGGTGGTGAATTGTCCGATGCTTATCCTTGTGGATGAAAACACAAAAAGTGCAGCAGAGCTTTTAGCGGCGGTTTTACAATTTCATGGGAGGGCAAAAGTAATCGGCCAGAAAACGTTTGGAAAAGGGACAACGCAAACTGTATGGAATTTTGATTATCCTTGGAACGATTCTTCTAGAATGCTTTTGGTAACGACTTCTTTAAATGTATTACCCAATGGACGTACATATCATGAGCATGGTGTTCTGCCGGACATTACCTTAGATCTTCCAAAAGATATTCATGCTGTTATTCAAAAGCTGATTCAATTAAATTTTATTTAAAACGTTGCTGCTATTTTCTAAGAGATCATGAATGGGCTTATAGGGGAAAGTCTGTATAAAGGGTTGATTCCTTGGGGTATAACAATAGCCCTGTGTTTCAGTTTTTGCTTCGTAGACGGTTGTATCTTCATGGACTTCAATGGTTTCTGTTTCACCTGCTTCGGTTTTTTGTTCTGCTTCGCCAGCAAGTCGAAAGGTGCCAATCCCATTGTACCATCCCCCGTGGGTTACTTTAATGCCAAGCTGAATATCTTTAATTTTAGCTTTTTTACCATCAATATTCCCATAAATATGGAAGTCACCATTTTCTTCTTGAATGGACCAATTGTATTCTTTATCTTTCATTTCTTTTGAAGGTTTCCCGCTGAGCTCATACGAAGGTAATCCGCTGATGCCATGAATCTTTAAAGCTTGGGCCTTTGTATCAGAATTGTAAGTTTCCTGTGTGTAGGGGATTGAAAGCTCACCACCACTTTCGAGAGGCACCCGAATGCCACGATACTCTTTTTTATCTTTTTGGATGGGTATGGTTTCATATCGACCGGCTTTTTCTCCAGTAACAAGGCGTGTTCCTAAATTGCCCTCGGCATCTCTTAGCCATTCATGTTTTTCAAAATATAAACTATAGGGAGCAAGTCCCCCCGCAGGATCTCGTTGCCCACGCAGCACATACACAATCTGTGTATATCCATCGACTTTTCCTTCCCAGGCGGTCACCTCTTCAGGGTAAGAGCTAATATACAAAAGCTTTGGATCTTCATCGATGGCAGGGGCTCGATTTGCCTCTTGCGTAAAGGCCATGCTTGAGTATAAAAAAAGGCTGAGTAAAAGTAGGCTTTGTATACGGGAGCGCATATCAAACTTATCGGAAAATTTAAAAAAGATCTTAAGTCAAAAAAACATATTGTAGGTTGGCGTGAATGGGTGAGTCTGCCGGATCTCCACATTCAAAAAATTAAAGTGAAGGTGGATACAGGCGCCAGAACTTCTACGCTGCATGCAGCACATATTAGTGTTTTTAAGCGGGGTAAATATGAATATGTCCGGTTTTCTGTGGACCCTATTCAAGCTTCCAAAACCCCCCATAAAGTATGCACAGCCCGGATTATTGAACGAAGACAGATCATGAGTTCCATTGGGGTTGCCACCTTAAGGCCTATTATTCGAACAAAAATTTGTTTGGCAGATATTGAATGGTCCATTGAAGTTACGTTGGTGAATCGAGACATTATGGGATTTCGCATGCTGATTGGAAGACAAGCCATTCGAGGTAATTTTTTTGTCGATCCTGGCCGGTCTTTTATTTTAAGTTCTGAAAAATCGAAACGGACAAAATCAAAAATTCAATTGAGAAGGGTGGAGCAATGAACATTGTCATTTTATCCAGAGGTCCAAAACTGTATTCCACGAAACGGTTGGTGGAAGCGGCAGAAAAAAGAGGCCATAAAGCGGAAGTCGTGAATCCATTGCGATGCTATATGAATATTACGTCCAGTAAACCCACGGTGCATTACAAAGATCGGGTGTTGGATCATTTTCAAGCAGTTCTTCCTAGAATTGGAGCCTCGATTACGTTTTATGGAACGGCAGTTTTGCGTCAGTTTGAAATGGCGGGTGTTTATTCGGCAAATGAGTCCGTGGCCATTTCTCGTTCTAGAGATAAACTTCGAAGTTTACAGATTTTAGCCAAAAA
>MGRI01000055.1:1565-15916 GCA_001798105.1 Deltaproteobacteria bacterium RIFCSPHIGHO2_02_FULL_40_11 | reverse complement strand
ATTCGACCAAGATGACAGATAGCCTGATTGAATTGGTGGGAAACGCCCCCCTGGTCATTAAACTTTTAGAAGGGACGCAGGGAAAGGGCGTTGTTTTGGCAGAAACCCAAAAAGCAGCTGAAAGTGTGATTGATGCTTTTTGTGAATTGGATGCCCACTTTTTAGTGCAACAGTTTATCAAGGAAGCCAAAGGATCAGATATTCGGTGTTTGGTGGTGGGTGGAAAAGTTGTCGCGGCCATGAAGCGACAAGGCGCGGACGGTGATTTTAGATCTAATTTACATAAAGGGGGGAAAGCTTCACCGGTAAAAATTACACCGCTTGAACGGAAGGTGGCAGTGGCTGCCAGCAATGCTTTAAAACTCAATATTGCAGGGGTTGATTTACTGAGGTCTAGCCATGGCCCTTTGGTGATGGAAGTGAATTCTTCACCTGGCCTGGAGGGGATTGAAAAAGCAACCGGAACAGATGTTGCGGGCGCAATGATTCACTTTTTGGAACAAGCCGTCTTAAAAAGAAAAACAAATCGAACGTTAGGGCAAGGGTAAAGGTATACGCAAAATACCTGGTAAGTCACTTAAGATATCTGTGAGCTTTTGGGGGTGTGGTGTGGTGATAGAAGTTTTGTATATAAAATTGCCTGTACTTGTATAAGAGCGATACATGACTTCGGAATTGTTGAGCCAGGAAATGGCGCTTTTAATGCCTTTTTCTAATCCTATAATGGTTGTTAAACTTTGGTTCGATAAAGTATAAATATTTAGGCTGCTATCTGCGTTTAAAATTTGTTCAGGGGTTTGAGAAATAAAAATAATATATTTCCCATCAGGAGACCAGGAGGATTCACCATCTGAAACTTGTGTGCGAAATTGTTCACCCAAAATGTGAACTTGCCGGGTTTGAAGATCGATATATGAAGCTTTCCGATCCTGTGTATTTGGGATGCTTTGAACAAAAGCAATCTTTGTTCCATCTGGAGACCACTGGATAGAGCCCATAGAATTTGTTTCTACCAGGGTTTGTATCTGTCCATCTAGATCGATAAGGAGGAGTTTGTCGTATCTTGTTTCGGTTTCGAAAGAGGGATTAGAAATATTGCTTGAAACAAAAGCAATTTGTTTATCTTTTGGAGAAAATTGAGGATTTATATTATTTGCATTGGGTTGATTTTGGAATTTTATGGGAGTCGGAAGCGTTTGTGTTAGATCTAATTTATAGAGCTCTTGATTGCCATAGGTTTTTTCGCTTGAGGAGAAGCCTCTAAATTGCGGTTGAACACTAAAAACAATTTCTTTGTTATCAAAGGACCAGCTAAAACAATCTTTGTTGTTTCGATCATCATGACTGCAAGGGGCATATTCTGTTGTTTCTAGCCAGGAAGAAGAGTCGTTAAATGAACTCAAACGCCTGATGATTCGGGTATTTAACTGTAATAGCCATACTTCTTCCGATCCTTCTTTTGGACTTGAAAAAATAATATATTCACCATTGGGAGACGCTTTGGCGTTGGCTTGTCGTCCCATTGAAAAACCATGGTCTGACACCAGTTCTATTTTATTAGAACCATCGGCATTCATCATCATGAGTTTTCCATTTTGCATAATATTATCTGTACGATAGGATTCGTAGATAATTTTTGTTGTAAATTGTGGGGTAGGTTGCGTGTTGTTATTATTGTCTGTCCCATCCGCTGGGGTATCTTCAGGCGGCGTTGTGTCATTATCTGTCTCATCAGAAGGGATATCTTCAGTCGGCGGAGGATCTGTAGTTATGGGTGGATCTGTGATTGTGGGTTGATTTTGATTTAAGGATGTTCCTGTCCCAGTTTGTTTTTTTGCTGCCGGCGGCGCACAGGCGACAAGGGTAAAAATAATAAATGAGAATAAAAATATTTTTTTCATAAAAGTAGAGATTAAAATCACATTAAAAAACGTTCTATAAACTATACCTTTATTATAGCCAGATCTTGTAAATTGACAAATTATTGGGTGAGCGACTTAAGATACATGTGTAGGTCTTGGAGTGTACGCTTGTCGATGGCTTCTACGCCTGTAGGCTCCAAATGAAGGCTATTTTTTTTGGATGCACTTTGAACAAAAACTGAAAAACTGGAATGCCACACCTGCGTTTTTCGAAGGGGTGGGGTTTGATAAGGCGAGGGTCTCGGTTGCATGCGTGTTGCCATATTGGAAATCGTAATCTCGCCTTGGCCGAGCTTTCCATGGCACTGGGCGCATTTTAAAGAATAGAGTTCATGCGTTTTTGTATATTTCTTTTCTAGGGTAGCTAAAGCAAGTGTTCTTTTTTGAAGGTCTTCCGTTGAAAGAGGTAAATCAGTGGTTTTATGTTGCGCATGAATGATTTCTTTTAATTTTTCATAGTTTATTTTTTTAAATTCAGATTGAAAAACTTTTAAGTTCTTTTTCGCTTCTTCTTTTTGAGTTTCTTTTACATGGGCGCGTTGTGTAAGTTTATGTGTCAGCCAAGCGCCGCCACCCACAAAAGCGATGAGGACAATCAAAACAATCAAACAATTGAATACCGTTTTCATAATTGATGAAACTCCAGCGATTCTTGAATTCTGGGATCTTTGTGTGCAATTAAATCATGTTTTTTCAGGCCATATAAAACAGGTAAAAAACAAATAGAGAGGGCCCAAACAAAAACAGTAATTTCAATCCACCCCAGGGGGGCAAAATCTTTTGTAAAATTGGGTAAAATAAGCCAATACAAATCCACATAGTGCATGCCTAAGAGCCAAATGGCGCTAAAAAGTAAAATAAATGTATTGCGTTTGGCATGCCTCGACATGAGCATAAAAAATGGAATGATGAAATGGCCAATGATTAAAAGAAGCGAAATGTCGGGCCAATTGCTTTTGAGGCGATCTGCAAAAAACACGGTTTCTTCAGGAATATTGCCATACCAAATCAGCATGTATTGAGAAAAGGCAATGTAAGCCCAAAACACATTCATGGCATACAGCAATTTTCCAAGGTCGTGAAAGTGTTCTTTATTGATGACGTGTAAATATCCCACGCTTTGAAGTGCATAAATCACAATAATCGTAAAAGCTAAAACAGCGACAAAAATTCCCGAAAAATAATACACGCCATAAATCGTACTAAACCATTGGGCTTTTAAAGACATAATCCAATCCGTTGCAGCAAATGTAATCGTAAACCCAAAAAGAACCATCCCAATGGCCGACCACTTGGCAATGTTTTGGGTAAGTGCAGCCGTTCCTTTATGGTCTTGTGCGATGGATTGTCTGACCACTTTTTTATATAGAAATGTCCAAACAGAAAAGTAGAAAAGCGTTCTTAAAATAAAAAAAGTATCGTTTAAGTATGTTTTTTTATGCATGAGCAAAGGATCGTGGGCAAGGGCTTCCGGTCTGGACCATTCAAATAAAGTATTGAGCCCTAAAAACATGGGGATCACTAAAATAAACCCAAATGGGATGAGGTGAGAAAACATTTCTGGCACACGGCGAATAACAATCGACCACCCAGAATTGGTCACCTGTTGCAGCATGGCTAAAAATAATCCTCCCACAGCAATACTGACAATAAACGTAAACCCAATATGGTAATTAAAAAGAGTTCGTTCAAAATTAGAAAAGGCCGCAAAAATAAGCGCCAATGTAGATGCGCCCACAAAGGGATAAATAATTTTTTGAAACGATTGTATGGCAGCAGAAGATGCTTTTAAGTCTGTCTCTTTTAAGTGTGATGCCATTACGATTCACTCCCTTGCTTCTCTACTTTTTGTAACGTTCGAATATAATGAATGATGGCCCAGCGGTCGATAGGATCTACTTGACCTGCATAAGAAGACATAATGCCTTGACCTTCTGTCATAATGTGGAAAATACGTCCGTCCGGCCATTTTTGAACGCGGTCTGTATGGAGACTGGGCGGAGGGACAAATCCTCTTTGGGCAACGGGGCCTTGTCCTTTGCCATCTGCGCCATGACAGGGGAGGCAATAGGCATTAAATAAAAATTGTCCTCGATGAACGATGTCGGAAGATGGAGGAAGTGGGTTTTTTAAATTTCTGCCAGCGGCTTCCGGGTCATTGGGGTAAGGATAGGGCATGTGGCCTCGGGAAATGGTGCCTTCTACAGGAAGTCTGGGCGGTTCTGCTTGTGGCTTTATCATGTCTTGTCGATCCATATTGGGAATGATTTCAATCGGTGGCTTTGTGGGATCACAGGCTGTGAGCATAAGCAGAATGAAACACATCTTACGCATGAGTTCCTCCCCCAATCCATCGGACTTCATGCCCATGACACGCTTCAAATATTTTTCGAAGTTCTGATTCATTAAACTTTGAATCTTTCGATTCGACATAGAGTAAAAATTCATCGTCTGTGGAAGCCTTTGCAAATTCATCTGTCTCCAAAGGAGATGAAAATTTTGGGAGACCACAAAATACAAAAAGCGAAACAAACGTGGCCAAGGCACAAATTAAAACCCCCATTTCAAATGTAACGGGGATATAAGCAGGCCAAGTGACATAAGGTTTTCCGCCGATATTAATGGGAAAATCAATTCCCAGTGTCCACCACTGAAGCGCATAGCCAAGCCCTGCTCCCAAGAGCCCAAAAAAGAGCGCTATCCAAGGAATATGTGAAGACCGAATCTTCATGTGTTCATCTAAACCATGGAGGGGATAAGGCGTAAAAACATCAAATTTTTGAATGCCCGCCTTCGAAACGCTTTTAACCGCGCGCAGGAGTTCGTTGCTACTTTTAAAATTACACGCCAATGCTTTAGACATCGTCTACTTCTCCTCTGGGATGCGCATTTTTCATGACCCCTTTGATTTCACTGATCGCGACTGCCGGCAAAACGCGTACAAAGAGTAAATACAAAGTAAAAAATAATCCTAAGGTTCCAATAAAAATCCCAATGTCATTAAAAGTTGGGTAATACATACCCCAAGAACTGGGCAGAAAATCTTTGGTAAGCGATGTTATAATAATTACAAACCGTTCAAACCACATGCCAATGGTAATTAAAATGGAAACCGTAATCATGACTGGGATACTTCTTCGCATGGAGCGCGACCAAAACACTTGAACTGCAATGACGTTACAAAAAACCATGAGCCAATAAGCCCAGCCATAAGCCCCAAACGCGCGATTCATAAACGCAAAAATTTCATAGGTGCTTCCGGAATACCAGGCGGTAAAAAATTCTACAAAATAGGCATAGCCTACAATCATGCCGGCAACGAGTAAAATTTTATTCATGTTTTCTAGGTGGGTGAGGGTAATAATATTTTCAAGTTTAAAAAGTTTTCGAGTCAGGACCAATAAAATTTCAACCATGGCAAAGCCCCCAAAAATGGCGCCTGCCACAAAATAAGGAGGGAAAATGGTGGTATGCCAGCCAGGGACAATGGAAACTGCAAAGTCAAAGCTTACAATGGAGTGGACAGACAAAACCAAGGGGGTTGAAATAGCCGCAAAAATTAAATAGGTCGTTTCATAATGTTTCCAATGGCGTTGGGAACTTCGCCAGCCGAGTGCCAAAATAGAATAAACTACTTTTTTAATGGGGTTTGAGGTTCGATCTCTTAAGGTTGCAATGTCTGGAATGAGTCCGATGTACCAAAATAAAAGAGAAACTGTAAAATAAGTAGAAACTGCAAAGACGTCCCATAAAAGTGGAGATCTGAAATTAACCCAAATGCCTTGTTGGTTGGGAATGGGGAAAAGCCAATAAGCAAGCCAAGGTCTCCCGACATGGATTAAAGGGAAAATTCCGGCGCACATGACAGCAAAAATGGTCATGGCTTCTGCAGCGCGGTTAATGGCGGTTCGCCATCTTTGTCGAAATAAATATAAAATGGCAGAAATTAAAGTGCCCGCATGTCCAATCCCAATCCAAAACACAAAGTTTACAATGGGAAATCCCCAAGCAGCAGGAATATTATTGCCCCAAACGCCAATGCCCCAATAGAGGCTGTAGCCAATGCAAATCAGCCCCAATAAAAGCATGCTACTTGTAATGCTAATGGCAAAAAACCAAAGGCGAGACGGAAAGCGCTCTAAAGGATCTGAAACGAGATTTGTAATTTCAGATCGCTTGGGATCTCCTAAAACCAACTGGGCGCGTTCAAAAACTTGGGTACTCATTTTTCAAGCCTCGGATGTGGATTTCGAATTAAAGCCAAGTAAGTAATCGAAGGTTTGGTATTGAGTTCTCCCAAAACATGATACCCTCGGTCTAATTTCATAAGCTTCGCCACTTTGGAATTGGGATCATTCATATCGCCAAAGACAATGGCTTCAGAGGGACAGCTTTGTTGGCAGGCTGTTACAATTTCGCCATCTCGGATGCGTGATCGTCCTTGAAGTTTTGCTTCTATTTTTCCATGGTTAATTCTTTGGACACAAAACGTACATTTTTCCATAATCCCACGCATACGAATCGTGACATCTGGATTTTTGGATAAGTTTTGCGGAGATTCAATATCTAAATTGTAATTAAAGAAGTTAAAACGGCGTACTTTATAAGGACAGTTATTGGAACAGTATCGTGTACCCACACAACGGTTATAGGTCATGGCATTTAAGCCTTCTTCTGTATGCGTGGTGGCCTTTACAGGGCATACATTTTCGCAAGGGGCGTTGTCGCACTGTTGGCAAAGCATGGGTTGGTGAACCGTTTTTGGGTTTTCCCGGTCGCCTTCATAATAGCGATCAATGCGAAGCCAGTGCATTTCTCTACTTTTTAAAACTTCTTTTTTCCCGACAATGGGGACATTGTTTTCAATATCGCATGCTGTGACACAGCCGTTGCATCCGACGCAGGAATTGAGATCAATCGCCATGCCCCAGTGATGACCGTTGTATTCAAATTCTTTGTCTAGGTTTTTAAGCGGGGGATGATGAACAGCATGTTTGGCAAAGTCTGGGTGTTTTTGGTATTCCTCGAGAGAGGCTTCTAACACAATGGGGCGCCCCAACATGTCATCATGTCCTTGTGTGATTGCAAACTTGTGTTTCCCTTTACCTTTGGTGACATTTGCTTCGAAGTAGGAAAAAGAAGATCCAAACGCAAAAACATTTTGGCCAACATTTTTTAAAATCGTTCCACCCGATGTACGCCCATAGCCCACTTCCAGTGTAATGACATCTTCAGCAAGCCCCGGTTGAATAAAAATAGGCAATGTTACAAATTGTCGATTCGCTTCAATTCGAATGCGATTTCCTTGTTTTACGCCCAGTTTTTTTGCGGTTTTTGAACTCATACAGGCGGCATTGTCCCAGGTTATTGTTGTAACAGGATCTGGCAATTCTTGAAGCCAACCATTATTCGCAAACCGGCCATCGTAAACTGTATAACTGGGATGGAGCTGAAGTTCAAATTTTGGCGTTTTAGAATGAATTTCAACAGATTTTAAAGCAGAGGTTTGAAACTGAAACGATTTTTCTTTGGGAAGCGAGGTATGCACGACACCATTATGAAGACTGGCTTGCCAAAAGCGTGTGAAAGAATCAAGCGTATTGGCTTTTGAATATACGCCTTCTTTCCATCGTTTTTTGATTTCATCTAACCAAGACGTTTGTCCCAACCATTTGACCAAAACTTCACCTGCACCTTTGGTGTCATGCAAAGGGTGGAGTGTGGGTTGAATTAAACTTTGTACCCCATCTTCAGATTCCGCATCTCCCCAAGATTCTAAGGCATGTGAGAGCGGGGCAGCGTAGGTCGAAGCGAGACTGGTTTCGTCATTATATAAACTGAGACGAATGGTATTGGGAACTTTTTGGAAATAGTCTGAAAAAGGTTGTCCCAAGGTATAGATTGGATTTCCCCCAAGCGTAATGAGCGTGTCTACTTTTTGAGATTTCAGTTCAAAAAGTAAAGGTTCAAGGTTCTTTGGGCCATTCTCAAAACTGGGAGTTGAAACACGCGTATCAATCGTAGAGCCATAGCTTTGCACCAAGTGGTTTAAAAGATGTCCGACAATGTGCAGTTCTTTCGATTCTTGGTCGCCAACTAAAATTAAAGATTTTTTTGGGTTTTTGGCTAAGTCTTCGGCCATGGCTAGAATAAATTCTTGATGTCTTGGATTTTGAGGCTCTGGAATAGATTTTAAAAGGGCTTTGAGTTGGGTATCGCCATTTATATGAGCGTTATACATAAGCGCTTTTGCAAGTTGCAGCGAAAATAAAAGGATTTGAGACGGACGTAAAGAAAGCCTGTGGTCTGCTTTAGCCCCCGTATTTGTAAAATAGGTTTCAATCGCATAGAGGCGAGACATGGAGGATTTTACCGACTCCACTTTTCTATTTTTAGACCAGTTGCGAATATGGGTAAGGCTGCCTGGATTTCCCCCTAAAAAGTCTGCATTCAGAGAAATTAAAATTTTCGCTTGATCGATATGAAGTTTTGGGGTTTCACTTCTTCCAAAAGCAGCTTGATACGATGCTCTGATGTTTTCTTGAGAAAAAGGTTCGTATTGAATCCATTTTGCATTGGGGAAGGTGCTTTCAAACTGTTTTAAAAGTTTTCGAAGCGTGGGACTGGTTGTTGATTCTGTTAAAATGCGAACAGCTTTATTTTCTTTTTTTGCTTTTTCTAAAATGGACTTTGTTTGTTCAAGCCATGCATCCCAATGACTGATATTTTTTGAAATCGTTGGTTTTCGTTTGCGGTTGGGATCATACAATTCATAAATAGAAGCTTGTGCAAATTTTTCTAAAGCGCCGAGGCTTAAAGGATGCTCTGGATTCCCTTCGATTTTAAGGGGCCTACCCTCTTTTGTTTTTACCAAAATGCCATAGGCATGGTTATTTAAAGAAAAGGTTGAGGCATAGTATTGTTCAACGCCGGGTTTTAAGTTCTCTGGCATTTTGACATAGGGATAAATTTTTTGAACAGGGCGTCTGCAACTGACAGTGGTCAACGCCACAGAGGCTCCCATCAGTTGTAAGAATCTGCGGCGGGAAAGATGTGAAGTCGCCTCGGTATGCTCTTGAAGCACAGGGTCATTTTTCCCATCAAAGTTTTTCAAATATGTTTTCTGTTCGATTTTTTCCATAGATTCATTAATAGTGGCAATAAGAACAATGTTCAATGACGCAAGCGCGTCTGTCATGTCCTTTTACCCATGTGGTTCCTTTATAGTTTTCAATATTGTGATTGAGTTGTTCTAAAAAAGCTTCATCTTTGGTGGCGCGCTCAATGGCATCTTCGAGCCTGGGGCTTTTCACCAATTCATTTTGGATTCTGTGACATTCAAAGCACCATCCCATGCTTAAAGGTTTTTCTTGCCGAACAACTTCCATTTTGTCGACCCTACCATGACAATCAAAACAAGATACCCCTTTTTGAATATGGACATTGTGTTTAAAATGGACAAAGTCTGGAAGCTGGTGGATGCGAACCCATTCAATGGGCTTATTGTTTTCAAAGCTATCAATAATTTTTTGAACTTCTGGGCTGTCTCTTTTTACAACCGAATGGCAATTCATACAAACTTGCGTGGAGGGAATCCCTGCTTTGTGTGTTTTTTCAGCATTTCCATGGCAATAAAAACAAGAAATTTTTAAGTCCCCCGCATGCAATTTATGGGAATAAGCAATGGGTTGTGTGGGGGCATAGCCTACGTCTGTGAATTTGTTTGGGAAAAAAGCAACGTATCCTAAAATGAGAGCCCCCAAAAGGGCAATGCCCAAGAGGGGAACCACAATTTTAAAAGCATAAAAATCCAGCTTTTTGCCAAGCGTAGACATGGCTCAAAGGTGTAGCCAAATGAGAAAATAATGTCAATAAAATTAGGGGTTTGGTACAATAAATCTGATGCTTTCCAAAAGCAAAGATGTGGTTGCCATTCTTCTGACCGGTGGCGGGGCACGTTCTGCCTATCAACTGGGTGTTTTAAAGTATGTTTTTAAGGATTTAAAGTGTTTGCCCCAGTCGCCTATTTTGTTGGGAACGTCGGCAGGTGCGATCAATACCTTTTATTTGGCGATGAATGCCCATAAGGGGCTTGACCATGCGATCGATGAGTTAACAAATTTTTGGCAAACGCTTCGTGTGGATGATATTTACCGAACGGATCCCTGGCATTTGGTCAAAGGGGTTGGAAATTTTTTATTTAATTTTACGCTGGGACGTTACATGCGCCAGCGCCATGTGGAATCTTTATTAGATACCGTGCCTTTGTATTTAATGCTTCGGAAACGCATTCAAGAAGATTATTTTCACCTGCATCATAATATTGAAAGTGGCTGTGTCAGGGCACTGGGTTTGTCTGCCATGCAGTATGGATCTGGGAAAACCATTACCTTTTTTCAAGATTGGCCGGGGGCAAATCTTCAAGAATGGAAGCGAGATAGAAGAGAAGGCATTCGTACCCGTATTCGCTTGAAACATGTTTTGGCGTCTGCTGCGATTCCTTTAATTTTCCCATCTGTAAAACTGGAAAATGCATATTATGGCGATGGTTCGGTCCGGATGAATGCGCCGTTATCGGCGGCCATTGCGCTGGGGGCAACCAAGATTTTTGCTGTGAATCTTTCTCGGTCTTCAGCCATTGAATCCAAACCGATTTCTACTTATCCATCCATTTCTCAGATTTGGGGCATGATGTATAATACCGTTTTTTTGGATACCTTAAATTTTGATTTACGTATTTTAAATCGAATTAATGAATTGGTTGAAACGCATCCCAATAATCCAGAAAAACTGAGAACGGTAAAAGCTTTGGTGATTAAACCCACACAAGATTTAGGGGTTTTGGCACTGCCGTTTAAAAAACAAATTCCAAAAACCTTAAGTTTTTTAATTCAAGGTTTGGGGCCTACGGACCGTAGCAGTGCAGACTTTTTAAGCTATATTTTGTTTACGGGCAATTATTTAAGGGCTTTGATCGATCAAGGGTACCGGGATGCCAAAGAAAAGAAAGAAGATATTTTGAAATTTTTTACTTCCATTCCACTTGAAAAATGAAGTAGCGTATCAATCATATGCTTTTTGAACTATTCGGAATTTCAACCACAGCTTTAACGCTTGTAACAGAGTTTTTACTCAGTGCCATTGTTGTAACCTATGCCGGAATTCGTGTGTGTAAATACGGCGATCACTTGGGCGATTTAATGGGATTAAGCAAAGCCTGGGTGGGGGTAATATTACTGGCAACAGTGACTTCTGTGCCAGAACTTGTTGGGAGCATTGGGGCTGTAACCTTGATTCGGGCGCCGAATATTGCATTTGGAAATATCTTTGGGTCCAATGCGTTTAATATCATGATTATTTGTATCATTGATATTGTCCTTTTGCGAAAGGCCTCTTTACTCAAAGCCGTACATCATAAGCATGTTTTATCGGCAGCGTTTGGGATTGTTTTTATGTCGATTGGCATGTGTGGGATTTATTTGGCAGATCTCATTCCTTTTGCTTGGGCATATACTTTTAGCGCGATGATCGCATTTGCATATCTTTATGGAAGTAAACTCATTTTTGAGCATGAAACATATCATCATGAAAGAGAAGAACACTTACCATTGGATACGTCGCATCTTTCCTTTCAAAAAGTAGTACTTTATTTTTCATTCTGGTCTCTTGTGATTGTGTTTGCCGGGCTTTGGCTGGTGCAATTATCGGATGAGTTGGCACTTTATCCTTTTGAATTGGGTGCGCGAAAATTTATTTTGGGGCATAGTTTTGTGGGAACGGTTTTTATGGCGATTGTGACTTCTTTACCTGAAGTTGTGGTTTCAATTTCAGCTGTAAAACTGGGGGCTATGGATATGGCCTTGGGGAATATTTTTGGATCCAATTTATGTAATATGTTTTTTATTCCAATTATGGATGTTATTTATGGGGTTAAATATGGGGTTTCAATTTTTACAGATGTTACCAAAACACATATTTTTACAGGACTTCTGGCGTGCATTTTAACAGCCATTGCCATTTCCGGCCTCATTTATCGATCGGATAAAAAACGAATCATCGAGTGGGATTTGGCGTCGATGCTTGTGATCTATATGTTGGGGATGGTTGTGCTGTTTATGATTCGGTAAAACCTTTCAATCGTTTTTTTATTTTTCATGTTTTGAATGATATTCTTCGAGAGTCGTCTTGAAAATGACCCAATTGCGTTTGAGTTTAAAAGCAGGGATAACACCACGTCTTGCCATTACATTTAAATAGTCTTTAGAATAAGGGAACAGCTTTGAAGCTTGAGAAAAAGTAAGAAGTTGATCTTTAATTTGCGGAATAACCTCCATGTATAGTCCCAGTGTTCGCTCTAAGCTCCTACCTACAAAAAAAATAAAATCCTCTGTTTTATTATTTAAAGAATGAGCTTTTTCTAAAGCTACATAATATCTTTTGCGATCATTCTTTAAGATGATAGCAGGAGGGTATCCATTTTTGATAAGAATGAGATTCATTAAAAGCCTTGCCGTTCTGCCATTCCCATCTGTAAACGGGTGAATGGAAACAAAATGAAAATGAGCCAAGGCTGCCCAGATGATCGGATGCCCTTTAAAATGAGTTAAAGTGTCATGACAGAATTTTTTCATAAGTTCTGGGAGATGTATTGCCTCTGGTGGTGTATGTTTTGAACCTGTAATGCGCACTTGAACATCTCTGTAGCGGCCTGCGTATTTGGGATCGATCTTCCTTAAGATAATGGCATGAATATCCTTTAAATCTTTTTCAGTAATGGGGTTTTTAGAGCTTGCTAATTCTTCGACAAATTCAATCGCTTCTTTATGATTTATAGCTTCTAAGTGTTCGTTTAAGGATTTCCCCCCAATCGTAAGCCCTTCTTTTAAGACAAGTTGAGTTTCTCTAAGGGTGAGAGAGTTTCCTTCAATGGCATTGGAATTATAGGTCCACTCTAAAACCAATTGTTCATGAAGCCTCTTTAAAATAGAAGGCGACAGTGGGCGATACTTATGAATTAACTTTTGAGTTTGGTCTAAGCGTTCGATTAAAGACTTAATATGATTGGATAGCATATAATCTAATAGTATCCGATCATGCTTCCAAGTTCAAGAATATACGTAAAAAAACGTTTCTCCAGCGCAGGGTTAAGTTAAATACATGTAATATCAATGGGTTATAAATTTATGATCCACTGTTGCCTTCGTGCCGGGCAGATTTTTTTACTTTCTAAGCTTCATGGGCGATTTTTTCCCTGTAAAATAGGTAACAAGTTGTGCGGCTTTAAAAGCCAGAATAGGATCTTGTGTGTTTTTGACCAATTCTTGTAAGTGAGGCAGTACTTCTTCTGCTTTTCTTTGTTTTAAAGCCCTTTCCGCTTCTTTTTGAATTTTAGGGTCGGCGTGCGCTAAGAGTAAAATCACCATTCGAAGTCCCCACACCTTTTTTTGAATGAGTAAAAATGGGATTAATTTTAAGCGAATCGATATGCGGCTGAAGCGATCGGTCGAAAGCAAATTCCACATGAAATCAGCCACTTCTTTTTCATAATCATCGATTTGCATGAGAACCATAGAGCGAAGCATGATCCACTGCTCAGTTTCGCAATCAAAACAATGGCGAAAGATCTTGGTATAAAAGTTTAAAATTTTCCCAACCATGTCAGAGTTACTTGTTTTTTTTATAATAATTTCAATCGTGGCTAAGCCAGTTGTAAACTTTTTGGTACATCCATTTTTTGAAAATTCTGTAAAAACTTGCATTAAAATAGGATCGATAAGGTCGATGAGCTCTGCATTGGCAATGCGTTCAGCAATGATGACGTTGTAATTGCCTTGCAGGGTATCTTGGACAATTTTTGAAAAAAACGTTTGATCTCCCAAGTAGGCCAAATCCATTTGGACATAGATTTTTTCTCTTGTATCCGTTTCAGGTGAATTGACAATTTCTTGAAGGATGGGAATGGCCGGTTTGTATTTCAAAATAGCTAAATACCGAGAAATCATAGCGGGGGTTTCATGTGAAAGTTGACTCAGTAAAAAAAGAGCCATTTTTTCTTTAAATGCTTCATCTTGGGTTTCGGTCATTGTAAAAATATCTTCTAAGAGAACACGCAAAACTTCTAGACTGCCATTTTCTTTTTGACTTTCTGCAATATAAACGTCTTGTAAGAGTTCAAAGCCTTCCATGCCCTGGACGCGCCGGATAAATCCAATCAGACTGCCTTGCATTTTAGGATGGGGAGGATTGAAATAGAGTTTTCTTAAAAAAGAAATATTTTGGGAGCTTGTAATGGGCGCAATTCTTTTTATTTTATCAAAGAGGAGCATAATTAAGTGATTGGCTTCGATCGTACGGTCTTCATATTGCGAAATTGCTTGTGCGGTAAATAAATTTAAATAGTAATGAATCAGGGCTTGGTCTTCTTGGACT
>MGRI01000055.1:0-1368 GCA_001798105.1 Deltaproteobacteria bacterium RIFCSPHIGHO2_02_FULL_40_11 | reverse complement strand
CAGTAAATTTTGTTTCCAAATACGAACGCCTGTTTTTTTATCGAAGGCATATAAAAAAACAGTACTTTCTGTGAGTGAGGGTAAAATAGAAAGAGAAGCTGTCTCAATGGGGGCGTGAAACTGTGAGAGATACAATAATCTTGTATCTTCATCTTTTTGAAACCGTGTTTCATCGTAGGAATCTAAAAAACCATAAGCGGCTTGGTAATTTTTTGAAATCGATTGAAATTCTGTTTCATTGGCATCATTTAAAATTTGAAAAAGACGCGCCACAATGCGAGGATCCATGTGTTGATTCCAGAAGTCTTGAGGTTTTGCGTTTAAAATGTCTTGAAAAACCTGCCACCAGCCCGCCATGACAGCTTGTGTGAGTGCCGTGGGAGCCTCATTTTCTAAAACTGTGCCATAGGTAAGCCAAAGATTCAGTGCCAACTCGGGACGAAAGACAGTGCTTGTAAAAAGTTTAAAGAGTTTTTGAACCGCGACTTCATAGCCTTCAAAATATTTATAAAACAAAAGCCGCTTTTGAATCTTTAAAAGTCTTTCTAAGGACGTGGTTTGGTTTTCTCGCCACAATGCATCTTCTGTATAAAGGTGGGGTTGGTTTAGAAAAGAAGTATCTTCGATATAAGTTGAGTAAATTGTGTAGGGCCACATGTCGGAATTTTGTGGAAGGGCGTTTTCAATCGCTGTTTCAAAGGGGATGGGATTTTCCCCTGATTCATCATACAGAAAGCCCCCTTCAAATTGGGGGTGTGTCAGGAGCTTCCAAAGTCTTTGGGTTTTTTGCTTTGGATCTTGAAGTGTCAGCGCTTCCTCAAAATAAACTTTAAAGTAAAGATTGGGTTCTAAAAACTGAACAAATTTATTTTGGTG
Source organism: Deltaproteobacteria bacterium RIFCSPHIGHO2_02_FULL_40_11 (assembly GCA_001798105.1). GTDB lineage: Bacteria > Bdellovibrionota > JACOXK01 > 2-02-FULL-40-11 > 2-02-FULL-40-11 > 2-02-FULL-40-11. The sequence continues at coordinate 492 of MGRI01000055.1, read as the reverse complement.
TGTATTGAACGCAAAAAGAGGTCCGCCTAAGAAGGAAAAGAGAAGAATGAAATTTGCTATAATTTTGTGCATCTCATCTGTGCATTTCTTTTTCAAACTGTATAGCAAGTGATATGCCAAGTTTTGATTTATAACTAGTTGAAATTGCAAGGAATTAAACGCTTAAAAAATAATCACCATGTAGATTTCTTGGTCGTTGGTGACTTCTTGGACAGGGGATTAGCTTCTTTGCCCCAAAAATTCTTTGGCAAATTCAGATTTTGGGTGGTGGAGAAGTTCTTCGGGGGTTCCCAGTTGTTCAATTTTGCCTTCATTCATGAGGACCACGGTGTCGGACATCGTGAGGGCTTCATCTTGGTCGTGGGTGACGTAAAGCGTTGTAATTTTTAAGCGCTTTTGAAGGTCTTTAATTTCGATACGCATGGATTGTCGAAGTTTGGCATCTAAGTTTGAAAGGGGTTCATCTAAAAGCAAGACCTCGGGTTCACGAAT
>MGRI01000054.1:6661-6852 GCA_001798105.1 Deltaproteobacteria bacterium RIFCSPHIGHO2_02_FULL_40_11 | reverse complement strand
CGGGCTAATATTACCGAGTTTTCCACATTTTAAAATATACTTATCCACCAGGCGCGCCACCGATCGTGTGGTAAGGCGTGTCCCCAGACGGTTGAGGAAAAATGCATTTTCATCTTTTTGTTTTAAAAATCCAGATCGAATGCTTAGATAAGTTTGTAAGGCTTCCAGCGCCTTTTTTCCAAAAGGCACAA
>MGRI01000054.1:1562-6635 GCA_001798105.1 Deltaproteobacteria bacterium RIFCSPHIGHO2_02_FULL_40_11 | reverse complement strand
ATGCCAACCAACTCACTGACGCGTAGACCACTGGCGTACAAAAGTTCCAAAATGGCTTTATCTCGTTTTCCCAGCGGAGTTGAAAGGTTGGGAGTTTCTAAGAGTTGTTCAACTTCTTCAAGCCCTAAAACTTCAGGTAATTTTTTTTCTTGGCGAATGGTTGAAAGAAGCGCCGTGATGTCTTCATTTACTTTTTTCTCTCTTACCAAGTAATAAAAAAAATGACGAATGGCGGCCAATTTTCGAGCGATCGAAGAACGTTGATTTTTATGATAAAGCTTGGCCAGATAGGCCCGTAGCATGATACTTGAAACCTTTTTCCATGTTTCAATCTGCTTTTCTTGAAGGAGATAATTTTTTAATTGATTGAGGTCGCTCATATAATTTCGAAGGGTGTGGGGGGATACGGTGTTTTCGTATTTCAAATAGGTTTCAAAGAGTTTCAGTTCATGTTGCAAAGCAGGTTTAATATAGGGACAAAATAGGCGAAGTCAACAGGCAAGATTCATAAATGAATCCAATTACTTAAGTCTTTATTTGCCCGTAACCAAAGCGCTTCTTTTTTGTCTCGTTTGGGCGTTTTTTCATGTAAGGGGGGAAATAAACCATAGTTTATATTCATGGGTTGGTAATTTTTGTGAGGGTAAGAAGTAATGTAATGGATCAAAACGCCCATGGCTGTTGTCTCGGGGATGGGTATAATCGGTTTGTCTTTCACAAATTGCGACGCATACCGTCCCACCAAAAGTCCCATCGCTGTTGATTCCATATATCCTTCTACGCCTGTAATTTGTCCTGCAAAGAAAATACGTGGCTCTGATTTTAATTGTAAATAAGGATTTAAATGTAAGGGCGAATGAATAAATGTATTTCGATGGATCGAGCCCAACCGTACGAATACAGCCTTTTTGAGTGCTAGAATTTTTTGAAAAATTCTTTTTTGTTCCGAATAGGTAAGTTTTGTTTGAAACCCAACCAAATTATAAAGCGTCCCAGATTGGTTTTCTTTTCGAAGTTGAATGACAGCGTAGGGCTTGGCGCTTGAGCGCGGGTCTGTCAATCCAACGGGTTTTAAAGGTCCAAATGCAAGTGTTTGAAAGCCCCTTTGGGCCATGACTTCAATGGGAAGGCAGCCTTCAAAATAGGCCGCTTTTTCAAAATCTTTAGGTTCAATTTTTTCACCTGTCATTAAATCTTGTACGAATTCCGTATATTGTTCTTTGGATAAAGGAATATTTAAATAATCACTGCCTGCTTCATATCGCGAGGCCTCAAAACAAAAGTTCATATCAATGCTTTCCGTTGTCACGATGGGAGAGATCGCATCATAAAAGTAAAGAGAGTTTTCTCCCAATTTTTCTTGAATGGATTGAGAAAGCGCCAAAGAGGTAAGCGGTCCCGTTGCAAGAATAACAATCCCTTGTTTTGGAATTTCCGTACATTCTTCTCTCAAAACTTGAATCTTCGGATGGGAAGAGATTTTTTGTGTAATATATTGTGAAAAGAGCGTGCGATCTACGGCCAGGGCTTTACCCGCTGGAACTTTTGATTTTTGGGCACTTTCTAAGATGAGAGACCCCATCTGCGTCATTTCTTGTTTCAAAAGTCCAGATGCTTTTGAAGGTTCTATCGATTTAAAGGAGTTGGAGCATACGAGTTCTGCCAAAAAATCGGTTTGATGTGCAGGCGTTTTTTGGTGTGGGCGCATTTCATAAAGATGCACTCGAATTCCAGATTCGGCCATTTGCCACGCTGCTTCCGAGCCTGCCAAGCCGCCCCCAATAATTGTAACACTTTGATATTCCATGTATTTTTGAAAGACTTAATCAATAAGGCCTACGTATGCAAGTTTTTTGTTTACTTTTCAGGTACACAAAATCTATAATCATCCTCAGTACTTAGGTCGTCAGAATGACCAGAAGAGTTATTATGTTATTCATTCAATTGGAAAGGAGCCGAAAATGGCAGATATAGGATACTGTGTAAAGTGCAAAGAAAAACGTGAAATGAAAGATTCAAAACAGGTGACCATGAAAAATGGTCGCAAAGCCCTTCAAGGGAAATGCTCTGTATGTGGCACAGGCATGTATAAGATTCTTCCGAAGAGCTAGTTTGGGTCGTTGACCCTTCGAAGAATCTTCTCCACATCTCTTGCCTTTCTCATCATCAAAATGATATGCACAGGTGTATATGAAAGCACTTGTAACAGGCGGGCATGGCTTTATTGGGAGCTTTTTGGTCGAAAGACTCTTAAAGGAAGGCTTCCATGTGCGATGTCTGGTTCGGAAATCAAGCAATTTACAATGGTTGAAAGGGTTACAGCAAGTTGAGCTCTGTTATGGGGATTTAACTACCCCCAAAAGCTTGCCAGCTGCCTGCCAAGGGGTTGAAATCATTTATCATATTGCAGGCACCCTTACAGGCGCGAATCTCGATCGCTATTTTTCAGTCAACACCCAAGGAACGATTGATCTTTTAAAGGCCACAGTTCAGGTGGCGCCAAATTTAAAAAGATTTGTATTTGTAAGTTCTGTGGCGGCGATTGGTCCTTCAAATCATTTTCAGGTTTCAGATGAAACAACGCCGTGTCAGCCGGTGAGTATTTATGGAAAAAGTAAGTTAGAAGCTGAAAAAGATCTCATTCAAAATTTTTCACACATTCCCTATACCATTATTCGTCCAACGATTGTATATGGGCCGAGAGATCAACATTTTTTGACGTTTTTTAAGTTTGCAAAGCGGGGCATTTTCCCTGTGCCGCATCCTTATGAAAGGTATTATTCGATTATTCATGTCAGTGATTTGGTGGATGGCATTTTTCAGGCCTCACAAAATGAAAGAGCCGTTGGGCAAACGTATGTGATGTGTAATCCAGAGTATTATTCTTTTGAAACAATGGCTCAAAAGCTGGCCGCTCCTTTTCAAAACAATCCAAAGTTTATTCCGGTTCCAAAATTTGCAATAAAGTTGATTGGTGTGGCAGGCGATTTGCACCAATGGTGGACAAAAAAAGAAACCATGTTTAACAGTCAAAAATTACCTGAAGTGACAGCTGCGGCTTGGGTGTATACGCCCCAAAAAGCGATGGACGAACTTGGGTTTAAGATTCAAACGTCTCTGGAAGAGGGCGCACGGCAAACCGTGGCCTGGTATCAGAAACATAAGTATTTATAAGGAGGACATATGGCCGTCACAGATTCAAATAAAGTGGAATTGGGATCGAAAGCCCCAGACTTTTCGCTTTTGGACGTAACAACGGGGCAAACAAAAACTTTATCTGACTTTAAATCTAAAAAGGGAACGGTGATTATGTTTATTTGTAATCACTGTCCGTATGTAAAACATGTACAAATAGAACTTGTTTTGCTCGCCAAAGACTATCAAACCAAAGGCGTTTCATTTGTTGCCATTAATTCCAACGATGCTCAAAATTATCCAGACGATTCGCCCGAAAAAATGAAAGAAGAAGCTAAAAAGAAAGCGTACCCATTTTCTTATTTATTTGATGAAACACAAGAAGTTGCAAAAAAATACGATGCTGCTTGTACGCCAGATTTCTATATTTATGATCAAGATTTAAGACTTGTGTATCATGGCCAATTGGACGATTCCAGACCTGGATCTGGGAAGCCCGTAACAGGCAAAGACATGCGCCAAGCTTTAGACAATTTGCTTTCCAATCAGCCTGTTCAGGCAAATCAAAAACCTTCACAGGGTTGTAATATTAAGTGGAAATAATCTTTTCGGGGTGTAGCGCAGCCTGGTAGCGCGCTTCGTTCGGGACGAAGAGGTCGTGAGTTCAAATCTCGCCACCCCGACCATTCTTTTAAGCTTAAGAAACAAGAAGAAACCATGATTGAAGATAATCGCCTTCAGGAAAACAAGTGTGCGGGGCGTGGTCTGGGGATGCGCTTCCGACATCTAAAATTTGGACTTGTTTTCTGGCATCGTGTGAGGCGGCACCGAGCATTTTTAGAAAGTCATTTCTTGAAATAGTGTGAGAGCATGAGCAACTTACCAAAAGGCCTGGCGTATTCAGTGAATGCATCGCTCTGAGATTAAGCTCTTTATATCCTTTGAGTGCCCCAAATTTTTCTGAAGCTTTTTTAGCAAAAGGGGGCGGATCTAAAATAATGAGGTCTGTCTTTTTTTTAGCGTTAAATTGTTCTTTTAAAAAGAAAAAGGCATCTTGTTTCAAGACAGAGATATTTTTTTCAATCTTATTTGATAGGGCATTTTTCTTTAGGTTCTCAAGGGCCTGATTTGAGGAATCAACCGCTAAAACATTTATATTTTCTTTTGCAAGCGGCAAGGTAAATCCGCCTTCAAAACAAAAAACATCCCATGCTTCTTTAACATTTAGTTTTTGTGCCCATGAAAGCGCTTTTAAATGATTTTCTTTCTGATCTAAATAGGTTCCTGTTTTTTGATTGTTTAAGATTGAAAAATTCCATTGTAGACCATTCCATTTGAAATCTTTAGAGAGGGTCTGAGTATCTGCTATAATGGGTAGGCCTTCTTTGAGCCGAATGGGATGAGAACGTTGTTCATGTATGATGGCATTTGGTTTTACTTTAAGAATAAGTTTTTTAATCACAGGCCAAAAATGCTCGATCGGCGCAGAGAGTATTTGTGCTACAAGATTGTCTTGAAAAACATCAATAATTAGCCCCGGGAAATAATCATTTTCTGAGAAAAGCCAACGAAAGCAAGAATCGTAATTGATGAGTCTTTGTTTTTTTTCAAATGTATTTTTTAATAATTTAAAAAGAGGTTCTGAAAAATGAGTTTCAAAGTCTGAAAGATTTGCAATGGGAGTTCTTTCGAGGTTTTCGTGAGGCCAAAGGCGTGTTGAGGGGCCAAGGCGTCTTAAAATGATATTGCTTTGAGGAGAAAGCAAAAACCAGTGTTCTCCCAAGGGGTAGAGCATTGGTTTTTGGGGTAAAGAAAAGTCTTTTTTTAGATGATTTTTAAAAATCCAAGGGTGGCCTTTTTTAAGCTGTTCAAATCCATCGGAAGTTAAAATTTCTTTAAGGGGCTGATTGTAATTCATTTTTGAAAAATAAAATAAGA
>MGRI01000054.1:0-1531 GCA_001798105.1 Deltaproteobacteria bacterium RIFCSPHIGHO2_02_FULL_40_11 | reverse complement strand
ATCACACCTTAACCTCTATGGCAATGTCGTTTTTTTTTTGACATTTCACACTCAGTTTGTGTAGTCTAAAACTAATTCTTATATACCGAAGATAAGGTTCGGTGTTTCTACAAGCCGCCTTAAATGGCTAACTAAGGAGGATGTATGCAGTTTTGGATCGTTGTGTTGGGTGTTTTGTTCAGTTATCAAGGGGTTTTTGCTTACCCGCTGATTCCCAATCCTAAAGTAACCCAAGGGGAGCTTTGTTCGAAGGATAATCCCGATTTTGAAGCATTGCGGTATCTTGAAAAAATTCCCTACTGTAAGCGAAATGTCAGCTTTGAGAAGCGTCAAGAAATTTATGACAAATATCGTATTTCCGAGACCTGTCGCCACAGGTATACCATTGATCATTTTATCCCTTTGGCAATCGGGGGCGATAATTCAGATTCAAACCTTTGGCCAGAACATGTTTTGGTGAAAGAGTTGCGACCCAGTTTAGAGTTAGAACTCTACTACGCGCTCAAAGAAGGGCGCATGACTCAAGACGAAGCTATCGATACGATTATTCATGAAAAAATGAATGCCCAAAACCGCTTATTTAATGCATTGGCGCAAGATGAATGTGATCGGCCGTCGTAATTATTTTAAAATTTCTTGGAATCGTATTGAAACGTAATGGGGGCAGTGTGAATTTTTCCGCCATGGCGAAACTGGATCCAAAAACGATACGTTTTCTTATGTTTTAGATTCCCTCGATCAAAATACGTGAATCGAAAAATGGCTTCATCATCTGCATCTGTGGCATGCAGGTGTTTATAAAAGATATCTTGAAGTGGAAATTCTTTTGCTTGGGTATCGAGTAAAATGCCATGTGCGCCCATCATCATCCACGGCTGAAGGTCTTTTGCTGGGATGTATGTGCCATCTTCATTTTGTGTAAAAACTTGAAATTCAAAGAGGACTAAATTTCCCCCTGCGCCTTCTACAGTAATGGGGTCAAATAGAATTTTATATTTTCCATCTTCAATGGTAGAGGAATCGGTCACGGTTTCAACATGATTTTCTTCCCCCAAAACAGTTACTGAAAAACGAAAATCTAACATCTTTTTATCAGAAAGTTGAATTTCTGAAAAAATAAAATATTCTCCTGCCTGGGGAAAAGCATGCAGGGCATCTTGGTTGTCCGGATTTTGTGTGGGTAAATGAAGCCCAATATGAAAGAGGCCTGTTGAAGGATCAAAGTTGGGGTGAACATGTGCAAAATGGGACAGGTCTTTTTTAATAATAATGGCATGCATAAATTTACCATGCATGTCTTTGAAAGATTTTATGGGCGTCAGGGTGTCAGGGTTTTTAAACCGAAATTCCAAGACCACAGGTTCATAAGGCAAGGGGGTATAGGTTGGACTTCCATTGATAAAAAGTTCTGCCAGCGGCTTTTCGGCATGTACAGTTACAGGCAGCGCTAAAAATAAAAGAAACAAATTTACATACACAAATCTTCTTCTAGACACAACGGCTTATCTTACGATATATTACAAGAGTTTCA
>MGRI01000053.1:10946-11408 GCA_001798105.1 Deltaproteobacteria bacterium RIFCSPHIGHO2_02_FULL_40_11 | reverse complement strand
CTTGTCTTTCAAAAAGTTCATCTTCTTCCAGCTCAACCAAGACATATAAATCTCCAGCGGGGCCACCGTGCATGCCCGCGTTTCCTTCGCCTGCAACTCTTAAGCTTTGCCCACTGTGAATTCCAGCGGGAATACTGACTTCCATTTTTTTTGTTTTTCGAATTTTACCCGTTCCAGAACAGGGTGAGCAGGGAGATCCAATGGTTGAGCCCTGTCCCTGACAGTTGGCACAGGTTCTTGAAACGCTAAAAAATCCTTGTTGAAACCGAACCTGACCACTTCCCTGACACTGTGAACATGTTTGTGGTTTTGTTCCAGGTTTTGCGCCCGATCCGTTACAGGTTTCACATGCAACATCTTTTGGAATCGTTAACTGAATTTTTTTCCCATATGCTGCATCTTTTAGGGAAAAATGCACACGATATCTTAAGTCTTCGCCTGCAAATCCACGCTGCGTTCTGG
>MGRI01000053.1:10542-10903 GCA_001798105.1 Deltaproteobacteria bacterium RIFCSPHIGHO2_02_FULL_40_11 | reverse complement strand
AATATCCCCAAAAAGATCTTCAAACCCGCCACCGCCTGCTTGCGAAAATCCACCTGCACCAAATCCACCCTGGCCACTGACGCCCGCATGGCCAAATTGATCATAGGCTTGCCGTTTTTGAGGATCTGAAAGCACCTCGTAGGCTGCAGAAATTTCTTTGAACTTTTCTTCTGATTCTTTATTCCCAGGATTACGATCCGGATGGTGTTTGAGCGCAAGTTTACGATAGGCTTTTTTACACTCGTCGTTACTTGCACCGCGTGCGATGCCCAAAACTTCGTAATAATCGCGATGGGAAGCCAAGGTTATTTAACTTCTTTGTAATCGGCATCGATGACATCGTCATCTTTACCTTTTTTCT
>MGRI01000053.1:10027-10379 GCA_001798105.1 Deltaproteobacteria bacterium RIFCSPHIGHO2_02_FULL_40_11 | reverse complement strand
CGCCATGTTCTTTGAGTGATTTTTCAGTTGTGTAAATCATATTGTCTGCCATGTTTCGAGCCTGAACCAACGTAGATTTCTTTTTGTCTTCATCTGCATGTGCCTCGGCGTCTTTTACCATCTTCTGGATTTCCGTATCACTTAATCCGCTTGACGCTCGCACTTCCACAGACTGTTCTTTTCCTGTTCCCTTGTCTTTTGCATGCACATGGACAATCCCGTTGGCATCGATGTCAAAGGTCACTTCAATTTGTGGCATGCCTCTGGGTGCAGGCGGAATCCCCACCAAATCAAACCGAGCCAAAGATTTATTATCCGGGGCCATTTCGCGCTCTCCTTGTAAAACATGGAC
>MGRI01000053.1:7022-10014 GCA_001798105.1 Deltaproteobacteria bacterium RIFCSPHIGHO2_02_FULL_40_11 | reverse complement strand
TGATTGTCTTGCGCTGTTGAAAAAACCTGGCTTTTCTTTGTCGGAATGGTTGTGTTTCTTTCAATAATTTTTGTAAACACCCCGCCTAAGGTTTCAATCCCTAAAGAAAGTGGCGTAACATCTAGTAAGAGAACGTCTTTGACTTCACCTTGTAATACGCCGCCTTGAATCGCTGCTCCCAAGGCAACCACTTCATCTGGATTCACGCCTTTATGCGGTTCTTTCCCAAAAATCGCTTTTACTTTTTCTTGAACTTTGGGCATGCGTGTCATTCCGCCGACCAAAATAACATCTTCAATTTCGCTTGCAGAAAGCTTGGCATCTTTGAGTACATTTCGGCAAGGCCCCTCAACGCGATCAATTAATTCTGCACACAGGCTTTCTAACTTAGAACGTGTGAGTTTTACATTTAAGTGTTTTGGGCCAGATTGATCTGCTGTAATAAACGGTAGATTGATGTCTGTTTCCACAGAAGAAGAGAGTTCAACTTTGGCTTTTTCAGAAGCTTCTTTTAAGCGCTGCAACGCAATTTTATCTCGTTTTAAATCAATCCCATTTTCTTTTTTAAATTCCTGGGCTAAAAACTCTACAATGGTTAAATCGAAGTCTTCGCCCCCTAAAAAGGTATCTCCATTGGTGGCTTTTACTTCGAAGACACCACTGCCCAACTCTAAAACAGAAATATCAAATGTTCCGCCCCCAAGATCAAACACAGCAATTTTTCGATCTCCTTTTTTATCTAATCCGTAGGCAAGTGCAGCTGCCGTAGGTTCATTAATAATACGCTCCACATGAAGGCCGGCAATTTTCCCTGCATCTTTTGTGGCTTGACGTTGAGCATCGTTAAAATAAGCAGGCACTGTAATGACAGCGCGTGTTACTTTTTGTCCCAAATAATCTTCCGCTGTTTTTTTCATTTTTTGTAAAACAAAGGCCGAAACTTCAGGTGGGCTATAATTTTTATCTTTAATTTTTACCCATGCATCGCCATTATCAGCTTTCACAATGTCGTAAGAAGCGCGTTCGTGCCAATGTTTGACATTTGCAGAATCAAACTTTTGGCCCATGAGCCTTTTTACAGAGTACACCGTATTTTGTGCATTGGTCACGGCTTGACGCTTGGCAAGACTTCCGACCAACCGTTCGCCTTTATCGGTAAATGCAACCACTGAAGGTGTGGTTCTGCCCCCTTCGGAATTTTCAAGCACCTTGGCATCGCCGCTTTCCATCACTGCAACGCAAGAAAAGGTGGTTCCTAAATCGATTCCAATAATTTTTCCTTTTTTTTCGTCAGACATATGTCCTCCTTATTTCTGTTTCTTCGAAACAACCACATGCGCAGACCTTAAAAGTCTGTCACGCAACATGTAGCCTTTTCTGTTTTCCAATAAAATCGTTCCGTGTTCTTTATCGCTTTCTTTTTCATCCACGGCTTCATGAAAGTTGGGATCAAATTTTTTGCCCAAACTTTCAATGGGGCGAATTCCAAATTTATCAAATATCTGGTGCAGTTGTTTTAACGTCAGTTGAATACCTTGCACTAAGCTATCTTTGTCATCTTTCACAAATTGTAAAGAGCGCTCTAAATTATCGACCGCATCCAAAACATCTCTGGCAAAACTTTCAATGCCATATTGAATATGATGCAATTCTTCTTTTTGAACACGTTTTTTAAAGTTTTCAAACTCTGCTCTTAAATACAAATACTTATTAAAATTCTCTTTTGCTTCTTTTTGAGCTGCTTCCAACTGTGGGTCGATTTTCGTCGGCGCATTACTTTCTACCGTTTTCTCTGCATCTTCTTGTTTTTTGACGTCTTCTTTTGTCACATAAACTCCAATAAAACTTGGTTCAAATATAATAACCCCTGCGGTTTTAATTTGAGCATTCTCCCTTCAATGTCAACCATCCCTTTTGCTTGAAGGTGCTCTAATGCATATCTATATGAAATTACTAGTGAATTTCCAAACTTTTTCTCGTATTTTTCAAGATCTAGCCCAGAAAGTAAGCGAAGCCCCGTTAAAATATGGTCTTTTTGGGCTTTTTGCTGCGTTAAAACCTCCGTCTCACAGATGGCATGCCCTTTCTGGTCCAGCGCCGTTTCATACGCCTTTAAATCTCTAAGATTTGAAAAATGTACCCCCCAAGGATTCTGGTCATCGATCATATAAGAATACGCCCCCGCGCCCAGCCCTAAGTATTCGGTAAATTCCCAATATTTCAGATTATGCTTGGACTGAAACCCAGGTTTTGAAAATGCAGAAACTTCATAATGCTCGTAGCCCGCTTTTTTGAATTGTTCCATGGCCAAACGATACATTTGGGTCGCCAATTTATCTTCCACAATAAAAGGATAAAACCGATGCGATTTGTCCACCGTTAAATGATACGTTGAAACATGTGTAGGGTTGAGTTTTACCATGAAATCCACATCTTTTTTAAAATCTAAAAGACTTTGATTTGGAATGGCGAAAATCAGATCTAAATTAATATCTTGGAATCCTGCTTTTTGGGCAGCCTCATAACTTTGGGTGGCTTGTGCGGCATTGTGAATTCTTTCTAACGTTTTTAAATGGTGGTCTTGAAAAGATTGCACGCCAAAACTGATGCGACGAATGCCTAATTCATACAATGCTCTTAATTTCGAAAAAATGGCAGACGAAGGATTGGCTTCCACCGTTATTGAAAGATCGTTTGAAAATATAAACTTCTTTTGAAGCGCCTGTAAAATTTCTGAAAAGTGCTGGGGCGAAAAAACAGAAGGCGTGCCCCCACCAAAGTAAAGGGTATCAATGGTTCTTTTGCCATAGAGATTTCCAAAATACTCAATTTCTTTTAAAAGATACTCCACATACCTTGAAAGCTGCGTTTTTTGTTTTAATTCATACACATTGAAATCGCAGTAGATGCAATGATGGATGCAGTAGGGAAGATGAATATAAATTCCCAGGGCAGGTCGTTGAAAAAGGCTCATCTGCGTCGTTGCCCTCGT
>MGRI01000053.1:0-7004 GCA_001798105.1 Deltaproteobacteria bacterium RIFCSPHIGHO2_02_FULL_40_11 | reverse complement strand
CATCTGAACCTTTTTCAACAACCTGCCAGAGTTATTAGCGTGATTACTGTCTGTTTGCACGGCGGACGAGATATAACGCAAGGACTAAAAATAGCAAGTTTGGAAGCCACATCGCAAGCCAAGGCGGAATGATTCCAGAAATGGCAATATTTCTGGCATTGATATAGAGCCCCCAATAAGCGCCGACGAGAAGTAACGTATACACAAAAGACAAAGATTTGATGGCACGAGATGATTTAATGCCAAGGCCCACACCAATAATTGCAAAAATAAGACTTACAAAAGCCACTGCAAATTTACGATGAAATTCTGATTCAAAGTCTCTGGCCTTTTTTAAGTTTCCCTTTTCGTATTCTTCTTTTGTTCTACGCCGAAGCTCTGGGATGGAAAGCCATTTTGCTCTTTCTTTGGTGTCTTCTTCAAATAACTTATCCAAGGTTAAATTAATCGTATAACGATCAAAATTAATTTTTTGAATCGATTCGTAATCTTTTTCAAACGAATGAATGCTGCCATCTTGTAAAACCAAAAAAATCGCATTTAACTCTGAAGATGAAATCAATTGCCCCGCAGAAGATACAACCGACATGGGACGATTTTGCTCTCTTTGATCATAAATAAAAACATTTTGAAGAGAGCTGTCTTTTTCATTTACCCGTTGCGCATACATTACCAAACCAAAAAAATCGTCCGTAAATATGCCTTCTTTTAACCCCACGGAAGCTTTGTTTTTGCCAACTTCAAAAATAACTTGTCGGTAAGATCGGGATCCCCAATTTTCTAAATACAATGTTAAATACAGGCAAAATGCACAAACAATGACAGAAAAAACAATAACCGGAGACAAAAGCTGAAACAAACTAAACCCGGAAGCGCGCATGGCTGTAATTTCGCTGTCTGTAGACAACCGCCCAAACACCATCAGCACGGAAAACAAAAGCGCAATGGGAATAGAAATGCCCAGAAACGATGTTAATAAATAAAATAAAAGTTTTAAAACGGTCCAAAGCCCCACGCCATGAACAATGACAAGCTCATTTAAACGCAGCATTTGAGACATCACGAGAATAAAAACAAAAACGGAAAGGCCTAAAAAGAAAGGGGTAAAAAGCTCTTTTAAGATGTACCGAAAGATAATTTTTTGCTGCATACCCATCTGTAAGTGTAGCGAAATTTAATGCCCATGGCAATTGGAAGTACTGGAGTTTATTTGAATTTTTGGCTTTTTTGGGTTAAACTGCGTTTATAGGGTATCGATCCTGTAACGTCTTACATCTCTTAGTCTCATCGTAAAAAGGCTGCTTTTCGAAACACATTGAAAGGAGCGCTATGAATTTTAAAAATAAGAAAATCGATATTTTTTCAGAGCCCATGAGTTTTTTTCGAAAACTGGTAACAACGTCGCTTGAAAACCAAAAAGTAGAAACTTCCCAAGATGTTGAATTCTATTTGGTGAGTCTTTTGGTTCGATACATGCAAATTGAATACCTTTTAAATTCCCAAAAAGACCCACTCGCCATTCAATACCATAAAGCGCTGCTTTTACCCCATAAAATGCGTGTACAACTTTTAAAAGACTTAGGGGATGTGGCTTTGTACATTTCTGGATTTTTTTCAGATAGCCTGTCTCGAAAAATTATAGATGTCGATTACTATATGAATATGGGAGGGATCGCCTATCAAAACCTATCCCATGAATTTCCTCAAAATAGTTTAAAAGAATTGTATAAAGACTTGGCTACAAAATTTTCTGCTTACGTAGATATTCTGGCAGAAATTTCTGATCAAGCTTTTGCCCATTCTCAAAGGGATTTACTTCGCCTGTATGAAAAATGGCTTAAAACCAAAAGCGAACGCCTGGAAAAGCTTTTAAAAGAAGAAGGTTTGTTTCCCGTAGAAAGCTATGGTGACAATAAGAATGTGAATTAATCTTTTCGAACCACAGACGTCACTTGAAACACAAGCCCTCGTTTTTTAGACCAGAGGCCATGTGTCATATATAAATTCCCCGTGATTGTGTATTTTTGAGGAGTTTGATTTAAAAAACCTCGAAACAGATAGGGCGTTTTTTCGGTGATCGCCATTTCTTGCCCAAAAACTGTTTTCAAACGGTGCGTGCCCAGCTTTCGCCAATAGTGACCTGTGTCTTCAAAAGTGCCCGTGAGTGTGATTTCAAAATCTTCTTGAATGACAACATCGTCTTTCGCACGCAATCCCATGTCAATTTTTCGCATCAAAGCGGGATTCACATATCCATTTTGGAAATAGGGTAAAAGCACTGTATATGGATTGGGAAAGGGCTTTGTTAAATCCAAGCCAAAAAGTGTGACCTGTTTTTCAAACAGTTTTTCAAAAAAATGATCCAGGTAGGTGCCCCTTAAAAAATAAGTATTCATTTGGCTTTGAATGGTTTGCATTTCAACATAGTTTTGAAAGGGCACATAAAAATGAAGCCCCGTGTCGTTTGTTTCTTGAAGTTTTTCATGGTGTAACACAAGGCTCGAAAATAATGCTTCAAAGGTTTGAAGGTCTTGGGGATCCAGTAACGCAGACACTTCTAAAACCAATGTCTTTAAATCAATGAGTCCTTCCCCTCCTAAATAAGATTTATTTCTAGAATTTTTAAGTGCTGCCTTTTGAAAGGCGTGAAACAAAATTCGGTCTGCTGCTTCATCTCCAATTTGATCCCCTAGATCATAAAATATTTTTTCTAAAATGTCATGGAAGTCCCAAAACCTTTCCAGATCAATGAGCGTTACCGATACATCCATCACTGGTTTTTTAGACGCCGGTCCCACGGGAATACGTTCTTCCAGGCGACTGAGTGTATTTTGTAAAACATCGTGCGGCGTTTCAAATTGAGAAGCAAACCCAAAGTGATTTAAATAAATTTCGCTGCCGATCACATAGCGCGTAAAAGAGGAAAGGGCGTAGAGTGTTTCTAGAGAACTGTTAAAACATGTACTTAAAATAATGGCTTCAAATTTTCGGTCCGGGTGAGAGGCGTTGGCCAATTGAAATGCTGTCCGAAATTTTCCAAGATCATAGGTGGCATTCGGATGGCTTAAATCGAATCCAGATATGGGATAAAAAGGAATGGTATAGCCCCACTGAAAAAAAACATACGATTGATTTGGAAATGCTTCATATCCCAGATTTAAAACCTGCGCCAGGATATTGGAATCTGTAAAATTTTCGTCGATGGATTCTGTTCGAATGAGAATGCCGTTTTGATAGAACTCTACAAAGGGTAAAACCAAATTGGGCGGATCAAAAAATAAAAGGGCATCTTTTTGGGCCACGACAATATTTTGCCGAATTTCGCTTAGAATTTCATATTGAAGATGGAGATTTACTTCATGCCTTCCAGATCTTCGATCAATAAATTCAAAGTTTTGATCGCCTTGAACGACATAAAAGATGACCTGATCTTTGGCAAAGACAGATCCACACAAAAAAAGGGCCACAAGAATGAATCTCATGGCCCTTTGTGTAATACCAAATTTCTTGGGTTGCAAGTTAGTCATTCTGAGGGTCGAAGACCCGAAGAATCTCTTTTGATCGTCGAGATCCTTCGCTTCGCTCAGGATGACAGCTTTAATCTACATACTCGCCCAAGTCCAAACCACAGCAGCGCCTGCAAATGAACCTGCCGCGATAAAGGTTCCCACCATAAAAATGGCTGTCCCCAAAGGAAAGAGTCCAAAGGTTAAAATATCAACTGGTAAACATAAAATCCCAGCACCGGCAATCACGACACCTGCCAAAAATATAGGAACGAGTGCAATGCTGGCCAGCAAGGCCAAAACACCTTTGGCCACTTGCTCAACGCCCAAATGTGAAAGCTCTTCTTGGGCAATTAAAATATTTTCTAAAATCTGTTCTTTCGAAAGACTCTGAATATTTTCTTTTACTTCTGTCACTCTGTTGCTCACCGTAGACATAATTTCAGATTGCAACACTGTGTCTTCCACCGTCGCCACCGTTTCTAAAATCTTTTTTTCTTGGGCAAAGAGTTCGTCCAAGTAAATGGCATGGATTTCAGATTTCGTCAGGCCAAGAATTTTATTATACATATCGGCCAAGTGATTTAAGAGCTCTGCTTTGAGCTGCGTTTTTGCTTCAAGCGTTAGATCACTCGCCGTCGCTGCAACGCCTTTCGCAGAACTTGTAATTGGAAATGACACCGTTGAAATCATAAAGAATCCAGCGATGAGTATGGATAAGAACTTTTTCATTTAAGATACCTCCTAAGGTTTTATGGCGCCTGTGGTCAGACCCCAAGCGCCCATTAACGTTAGGAGAATCTTAAGCAAAAAAAGTGCCACACTGGATTTTAAAAAAGTTTTGCAATATCAAAAGCTTATCGACTGCCTACAATAAGAGCAGGCATGAAAGCATAGACACTTCGCGTAAAAATTACAGGGAAGCTCAATCATAACGCCTGGCTAATTCGTTCGCCCAATCCTCCATAAAGCTTTTTGAAGGTCCCTGAACGGCATAAGATCCTAAAACAAGTGGTAAATAGAAAGGTCCAATCAAGGCGGATTGAATCGCATGCCCCCCTTCGTGGAAACTTGCTCCCCCTCCAAAACCCCTCAAATCTATGTGCCAGATTCCCAAGCTAATTTCAGAAGCAGCAAAATCTGGAAAAGAAATATCGTAAAACCTGGAAAAAGTACGATTGAAACCCAAAGAAACATTGGATAAATCAACATAAAATTGTTTTCCATTTTTAGACCATGCAACTTGAGGAAATCCAATGGAGGGGTCACGCATGGCAAAAGCCGTTTTCATGCCTCCTAAAACAATCACAACACCTAAGCCTATAACGCTATTGGGAAGTCCCCACGTTAAATTCGCGATCCAAATAACAATATCTTTCAGAAGGCCCAAATGCGAAAGCTCCTCTTCAGCAATTAAAATATATTCTAAAATTTGTTCTTTCGATAAATTGTGAATTTCTTGTTTTACGTCTAAGACATAGGCCGTAATCGCATCTATCACCTTTTGTCGAAGCACTTCATCTTCTAACGGTTCAATGATTTCTAATATGTATTGCTTTTGAGTGAATAGCTCTTCTAGATAAATCTCATGAATTTCGATTTCACTTAAATGAATGAATTTATTGTACACTGCCGCCAAATGGTTTAAGAATTCTACTTTAATCTGCATGGCTTGCTGAGATGCTTGCTCTGACACTAAAACATCTCCCCTTGCAAAAGAGATTCTCGGAGATACCAAAGTCGACAGCATAAAGAATCCAGCAATGAGTATCGATAAGAACTTTTTCATTTAAAATACCGCCTAAGGTTTTATAGGAGAATCTTGAGCAAAAAAAGTGCCAAACAGCGTATATTCAAAACACATGTCATTTTAGGGGGTTACAAGATACCCCCAAAAAAGCAGTGTCCTCTAAACACACAAGCACGTAAAAATTACAAAGACCTTGTACCCAAAAGCGAAATCTTTTATGCTGCTTTTATGTTCAAAACAATTTGGATTCTGGTTTCATTGGTTTTCATTCCGCAGCTTTTATCTGCCGAAGAACTGTATGGCATCATTATTGGAAAATATGCGCATATCCGAAATCAACCCACAGTTGTAAACACTCAAGTCGTGACAAAGGCCTATCAAGGCACAGCACTCAAAATTTTAGATAAAACTCAAAAAGAAACATCGATCGAAAGTCTCAGTGGTCATTGGTATAAAGTACGCCTCATCGAAGAACAAATAGAAGGGTGGGTTTTTGATAAATACGTTGCCCTGGAAGGCAGCATTGATCTTCAAGAATATTTTAATTTAGTTTTGGGAGGATTGTATTATTTTCGTCCCGAACTCAATGAAACCATTCAAGAGGTAAAAACCAAAATTTCAAAACCCCAGGCTTTTACCCATCTTCCAAAACATGGCACGCGTTTTTTAAATTATATTGGTTACTTTCTGATGGCCCAAGGCGATGCACTTGCTTTTCCCGTTCTGATTGAATTTATGAATCCTGATTATAAAGATGAAAACAGTAAAGATGCCAATTATGCATTTACCTGGGAAATTTTAGAACGCCTCACCCCCAATGTTTTAATCACCAATAACTATAAAAGCTTTAAATATTGGTGGGAACACAATTGGAGCACCATTAAACTCGATGTACCTGCCTACAAACTGGCAACAATTTTTAAGAAAATTCAAGAAAATGAAGATCGAAGCTATCGAAATCTTCTAGCTGAGTAGGGCTTCACATACCGACAAATGACGCATGGCAGGATACATCTTCTGGATTTTACGATATACAGATAAAGGAATCCCCATTTTCCTGGCAAAAAGTAAGTACTTCACCCTGGCCTGTACCGACAAACCTGTTTTATCTTCCAAAACCATTAAACGATTTAAACCTAAAATCCAATGCACTACAGCAATATCCAACACCGCACCGCGTCTCTCTAAAAACGAAATCAACCGAATAAACCGATCCATTCGGTCTGGCAATGCTAAAATAGGTTCCAAATCATTCGGTGTAATAGGCTGTGATACATTTACATTTCGATTTAAAATCGACGCCGAAGTCCTTTTCGATTCCACTCCGCTGACCACACGTAAAATTTCAACGGCTGTGTTTCTTTGTATATCGTTGATCAACACTGCCTGACCAAAATCAATGATTGTAATTAATTTTTTTGTGCAATCGATTAAAATTTGCCCATCATGCAAGTCTGGATTGGCCAGCCCTGCTTTAGATTGCACTCCTAATAAAAGTTCATATTCCAATTCACCAAAAGCACGCATCGCTTCTCGATATACCTCTGGGCTTTCTTCCAATATTTTCCTGGCTGTTTTTCCTGATGCCATTTGCATAAAAATACTCATGTTTTGAATGCTATACACATCGACTGTTTGAATCGTCCAACCGTTTCGAACTTCTTCGTACAAGGCTTTTGCAAATTGTTGCTTTTGGAAGGCTTCTTCTTTTTGAAATTCCAATTCCACAGATCGCTTTATAATAGGAG
>MGRI01000052.1:7000-7070 GCA_001798105.1 Deltaproteobacteria bacterium RIFCSPHIGHO2_02_FULL_40_11 | reverse complement strand
ACGTTTCAAGGGTTGTTAAAAACGACTCGGATTCTGCTGAATTCATGCCACGTTCTGCTTCAACTGCCGC
>MGRI01000052.1:6587-6906 GCA_001798105.1 Deltaproteobacteria bacterium RIFCSPHIGHO2_02_FULL_40_11 | reverse complement strand
CACGCCCCCTATGTCTAAATTTTATAATGATTTCAGCTATTTAACTAGCTATGAGACTTTATCCACAAACGTTCAATTTAAAAACGACTATACATATATGGTAACAAAAAAAATTTGGCTGTCAAATTTTTTTTACTCATGCCGTAACTTTTGTGACAGCTTGTGCAAAAGTTCATTTTGGGCATTGGTGACTTCGAGATTAATCAGATAATTTCCAGGACCTTTTAAGATGAGAAGCGCTTCTTTAAAACTGGAATTTTGTAGGTCGTAATCAATGCCTTTTGTAAGTTTTCGAACATAGGATCTGTTACAGATTTTT
>MGRI01000052.1:0-6580 GCA_001798105.1 Deltaproteobacteria bacterium RIFCSPHIGHO2_02_FULL_40_11 | reverse complement strand
CGGCTGCCGTTTCCAAATAACGAATACTTTCATCACAATACACTTTTTCCAAACGCCCCAATTGCCAATGGTACTTTTTGGATTGCTCTAAATCCAGATCCGACAAAAGTTGAATGGTATTTTCGGAATCTTTGTAAAAGGCTTTCAGCCTATAGTCTTGATCGGAATCTTCATCAAAGCCTTTGATGAGATCTAAAGATATTTTTTTGGTAAGCACTTCTTTTTCATTAAACCGAAGGGTGACAGAAATCTCATACACTTTCTTTTCTAAAAAAAGAATAGTCTTTTGAATCGGCCGGGTGCGCTTTAAATAAGACAAATCTTCATCGTAAAAATGAAACCTGCCGCCATCTACCTGCCAAGAAACGTCTAGGACTTTATCTTTCAGATCTTCAAAAAATACCAAATCGAAATGATACAGCGTATTATAAAAACTATCTTTAAAGGCATGGAGCTCGAAATCTAAAACAGCGTTATTTTGTTGAGAAGCCACCCGAATGAGTTTTGGCAAATGATCTTCCTCTACCAAATACAGCCCTGGTTTTTGAAAAGAAATATGATCTTCCATGACTTGGATATCTTTGCTTCGAATATCTGAAAGCTTGGTGATACATTGATTGGAAAGGCCGTGACGTTCACATTGAAATTGAACGCGTCCTAAAATCTGAATATTTTCCAGATAGGGAATGGGGTCTCGCACCGAATAAAACGTTTCTTCCTCAATTT
Source organism: Deltaproteobacteria bacterium RIFCSPHIGHO2_02_FULL_40_11 (assembly GCA_001798105.1). Classification (GTDB taxonomy): domain Bacteria; phylum Bdellovibrionota; class JACOXK01; order 2-02-FULL-40-11; family 2-02-FULL-40-11; genus 2-02-FULL-40-11. Next base: position 5,854 of record MGRI01000052.1, on the reverse strand, counting down.
CTTTTTTCGGTTCATGTTGACGGGGATCTTCAGCAGAGGGGCCCCTTTGAATGGATTCTTCAAACGGCACCTCGGAGACCTGCCCACAGGCAAAAACCCATAGGGTACAAACCCCTAGCCCAATATAGCTTAAGTACTTCATTTTACTTACTTTTTCGTCATTCCACGTTGCTTTCAGATCGTCTTTTTACCACACACGTACCACATTAGACGTATACCTTAATGATAACCATTCCAGATGTGCTGTCAAATTAGGCATCCGGGTCAGATCCCTTAGCATATTTTTTGTGCTAAGGGATCTGACCCGGAAATTTCTCATCTTCGCCTCACGCATAGCTTGATCGGGCCAAAGATCAGCACATAGAGCATCAAAAACGAAAGCAACGAAGAAAACAGTGTCATAAAATCTGTCGGAGGATTTCCATCGTCCACAAAGGCACAGCCCTTGGGTGTGGCGTCTACTTTTTCAGATCCATTCTCATCCAAAAATTCGTTTAGAACTGCCCCATTGTTATAGGGTGGCACACTGTCATTGCCTGCAGTTTCAGACGCAACCTTTAAAGCTTCCTCTCCATCGACTGCACCTTCAGAAGCAGATGTTTCTTTCAACTCTGTATTTTTCTTCACGGTTTGCATAATAATGTCTTTCACCTGAAATGCGGACAATCCACGGTTTTCATCCATCATTAAAGTAGCCATGCGTGTCACATACGGTGTTGCCATCGATGTTCCACTTAAGCTTCCATATTTATTTTCTGGCAGGCTGCTATAGATATTGACGCCTGGCGCTGCCACATCGACCCCCTTTTTCCCAAAGTTTGAAAACCACGCCAAACTGCCAAAGGCATCTACCGCCGCCACGGTTAAGACATTGGGATGCTCATAGCTTGCCGGGTAAGCGGGTTCTTCATCGATGTCTTGGCTGCTATTGCCCGCCGCAGCCACAAAGAGTGCTCCTGCTTGATAGGTTTGCGTCACCACATCATGCAGTGCCAATGAAAAACCCCCTCCACCCCAACTATTGTTGAACACCTTTACCCCAACACGTAATCCGTATTCGATCGCAGAAATGGCTCCCATCGTTGTGCCATAGCCATCTGCATCCAAAAACTTTAAAGGAATAATCTTATAGTTACCGCTTTTATTTTGGCTGTATTCGCTAACGCCTGCAATAATGCCCGCAACATGCGTTCCATGGCCATTGTCATCGTAGGCATCTGGCGTATTGGCCGCAAAATCCCACCCCATGACATCATCAATAAAGCCATTTTTATCATTATCAATGCCATCACCAGGGATTTCATTTTTATGGGTATACATTTTTGATTTTAATGCCGTATGCGTATAATCCACGCCCGTATCCACAACCGCCACCAAGATGGCAGGATTTGCATATTCGGTTAAATCTTCGGTGCCTGTCACCGCCAAACTTGTTTTGGGTTTAAAGTCCACTGTTGAAACAGCATAGCGCGTTGCTTGAACTTCATAGTTAGGTTCTGCAAATTCAATATTGGGATCTTTGTATAACTCAGAAATTAAGTCTTCCATGTTCTCATTTTCCGAAACTTCAAAGCCATACATTTGAAATGCTGAAAATTCTTTTTTCAATTTTAAATTTTTGCGCGCATGCATTCGAATCACAAATGCGTCGCTTGTCATGGAAGCCTGATGAAATAAAACATCTGTGAATGCTGCATTCTTATATTTTACAATGATTTCATTGGTTTTGGGTAACGCGGCCTCAGAATACGTCACCAAAAGAACGCCTAAAATCAGTACCGGGGTAATGATTGTTATTAAGATAAGATATAAGATGCCTTTGAGGGTTTTCATTTTGTCCTCCCAATCCATTAAAGATGTTTAAGAAAATTTTGTTTTATTTAATTGACGGTAACGAGTCTGAACTGTGGTTCGTCGTCATCAACATCGTCTTTTTTTTTGCCTGATAAAATGTCTTCATAATCTTTAAAGACATCTTCAATGTATTTGGCGAGGACTTGTCGGAGTTCCCAAAGAGAGACATGGTCTGCATCGACACCTTCTTTTTCAAGAAGCCTTTCGAGCTCTTCAGTCACTTGATCGGTGGGTAATTGTGTTAAGTCGATTACTTTTTTTAACAGTTCGTTTGCCATGGGGTCCCCCTTTCTTTATGTGGGGGCATCGCCCCCCTTCCCTTATCTCTTCTGACGAAGAAAGTTGAAAAAGGTTTATAAGGTGTGTACCGTAGAAGAAATCAAGGAGGACTATTTGCATGCCAAAACAACTGAAAAAAGGCGATACCGCCCCTGAATTTGAAGCCAAAACGACAAACGAAAAAACCATTCGTTTGAGTGACTTTAAAGGGAAAAAACGAGTTGTATTGTATTTTTATCCCAAAGACGATACCCCAGGATGCACCACTGAAGCCTGTGGATTTCGAGACAAGCTTACTGAAATTGAAACCAAAGGTGCCGTCATCTTGGGTGTCAGCCCCGACACCATAAAATCACATCAAAAGTTCAGTGAAAAATTTTCACTTCCATTTCAGCTTTTGGCAGATGAAGACAAGACCCTTTGCAAAGCCTATGGCGTTTGGCAAAAGAAAAGCATGTATGGCAAAGAATACATGGGCGTTGCCCGCACAACTTTTATCATTGGAAAAAATGGAAAGATTGAAAAAATTTATAAAAATGTAAAACCCAAGATTCACGACGAAGAAGTTTTAGAATTTCTATCTGCCTAAAAAGATGGCAGGCTTTTCGATGATCCGCATCAGCTTTTTTCGATTTTCCTGTGCTGCCCTGCATCAAAAACTATTGAACTTTTTTTTTACTTTGTGTACATCTTTGAACGATGGTTGAATACGCAAAAGGCTTGCAAGGTGTCATTGCAGGCGAAAGCAAAATTGGTTTTATTGATGGCGAAAAAGGAATTTTAGCCTACCTTGGATATCCCATCCAGACATTGGCTGAGCACTCCACCTATGAAGAAACTGCATATTTACTTTTATACGGAAAATTACCCTCAAAAAAACAACTGAATGAATTTGATCAAAAATTAAAAGAAGCCAGATCACTTCCAAAAGCTGTTTTAGACATGATGAATCTCATGCCTCAAACAACACATCCCATGGAAAATCTTCAAACCATGGTTTCGGCATTAGGATCATTTTCAAAAAATGTTTCTTTATTAGATCGCTCCATACAACTCATTGCACAATTTCCAGTAATTATTGCCAATCGAAGACGAAGTCGATTTAAAGAAAAACATATCTCCCCAGATGCAACATTAAGTCATGCAGCCAATTTTTTATATATGCTCACGGGGAAAAAACCTTCCCCCCAGACAGCAAGAATGTTTGATGTGTGTTTAATTTTACATGCCGAACACAGTTTTAATGCCTCTACCTTTACTGGCCGCGTGGTGGCTTCTACACTTGCCCCCTTACATGCATGTATTTCTGCCGCTGTGGGTTCTCTGTACGGGCCTTTACATGGGGGCGCTAACGAAAAAGTTTTGCATGCCGTTCAAGAAATTGGTGATCCTAAAAATGCCAGAAAATGGGTCATGGATAAATTTTCAAATAAAGAAAAAATTATGGGCATGGGACACCGCGTTTATAAAGTAAAAGATCCCAGAGCTTATATCTTAGAAGACATGCTCAAAAAGCTCTCCGCAGAAAAGAAAGATACAAAAATTTACGATACCTTAAAAGAAGTGGAAAATGTGGTTCGAAATGAAATGCAAAAACAAGGGAAGAGCATTTGGCCAAACGTAGACTTCTTTTCAGGCGCACTTTATACCCTCATGAACATTCCAGATGAACTTTTCACCCCTGTGTTTGCAATTTCAAGAGTTTCTGGCTGGTGCGCCCATATTATTGAGCAACTCGAAGACAACCGTATTTATCGTCCCAAATGTCAATACATCGGCGAACGTCAAAGCACCTACGTTCCGATATCTAAAAGATAAACACCCTACCCGTTGAAAAACACTGAAATTAAGGTATATTAGGCCCCCCCTCTTAAACCATTAAATTGTGATTTTTATATTTAAAATTACCCTATCTATTTTGCTCATCGTTTGTCAGATTGCTTTGGCTTCGGAAGATTGTGAATCGTTTTTTGATCACCCCTTACCCTATGTAAGATCTTCAACAAAACAGGGAAAAATCTGGGTGTTCAATATGGCAAGGGCCCAGGAAGGTTTTTATGTCCCCCCACTATGGGCACCTGAAGCCCCGCACATCGTTACTTACAACTGGCAAAATACAAATTTTGAAAATCTAACAAATGGCTTTTCAATTCAAGACCTTAGAGAATTGCTCCGCTTCGATAATCCCGCCCACATGGGGCTTTATCTTTCAACGGATCCTTATTATTACAGCTATATGGGAGAAGTGGTGATGGAAGTTCTGGTATATCAGCATGCTTTTCCCATTCAAAAAGACGGCCAAATTCGTTGGGTTAAAATTGAAGACCAACATTTTTCTGTAGATTTCGGTTCAGGTGGCGATGGAAGTTGGCAACAATATGCAGGTGCTACGCAAGGATCCACGTATGTTATTTCAGATTTACGCGTTATCAAAGCCATTCGGTATCCATCTAAAGAAATGGTTTTAAAAGCGTGGCTTGAACCTGAAGGTACCCCTTCTAGGATGGCAAGACAGTGGTTATTAACACCCAATTATTCTTTTAAAGAACGCTTAGATATTGTTGAAAAGAATCCGGAAAGAATGATCGATTTTATGAGAAACGAACATTTTATTATTCCAAACAGCTTCTTTCAAACACGTCATCTTTCTGCCATTGAGGCTCAAAATGCTTTTGAGGCATTGATGGGGATTCAAGGAAACTACGTGGATGTAACAAATTCTGTTATTGATTACCAAGCTTTAATGGACGCCATGGAACAGGTACCCCCTGAACGGATTCAGTGGATCGCCACCATGATTCAACGGGGAGGGGAAAATAGAAGAATATTACAAGCCTTTGAACTTGCCTTAAGTGCTTATCAGCATAAACACCAAAAATGGGAAAAAATTCGAAAAAAAATGGTTCTAGAAATTGAAAGCGACATTCAATTTTCTCAAGAAAATATGGTCCCAAACATAGATCGAAAGCTTCGACTTGCTGCTTTAAACACAGAACTTGAAAATTTAAATCGAACCTTGAATCAAACCGCAATTGAAGCAACCTCGGATTTACGCTTATGGCACGATGCAGAATTTATAGCTCATCAACTGATGGAAGGATTGGAAGAACTCTCTTCTTTAGACCAGATCTGGGCTAAAGATATTTTTCAGTGGAAGAGAATTGTTCGCGCTGTATCTGAAACTTTTTTGTCCAATGAACCTGGCGTCGTAAACAATACATCGCAAACAGATTTAAAAAATTGGGTTCAATATCTTAGGAGTAAAGTCGCGGCACTTGATGGACTTGAACTGATGTTATTCAATGATTTAAATGCGAAATTTTTGGCAGGGAAAGATTACGTTGAAAGACCCCGTTATCACAAAGCCACAATTTCGCATCATCGTGAGGTTTATGAAAAATATTATTCTGGAACTCCTCAATATGACGCCGATATCCGAAATGCACAAAGTCGCATAAGGATAACAACGAAACAACCCACCTTTCATTTTACAGAAGCACAAAAACAGGCCTTAATCCAAGCTGCAGATCCTCAATTACGCCTTTCAGAGAGAAGAAAACTTTTAACGTCTTCTGGACTTCGAGAACAAGAAATCTTACTTCTTTTGTTCGAAGGATTTATTCCCATAAGAACAGAAACCCACCTATACGAAACATTGATGTCTTCTGGAATTGATTCTAAAGCACTCATATCTTACACGGAAGGTTCTTTTGGGAAAATA
>MGRI01000051.1:9067-13047 GCA_001798105.1 Deltaproteobacteria bacterium RIFCSPHIGHO2_02_FULL_40_11 | reverse complement strand
TCAGAAGTGATTCACTTAATCGAAGACATTTTAAAAACGTATCAAGATTTTGGATTTAAAGAAGTCCAGGTCGAGCTTTCAACGCGACCTAAAAAATCAATTGGAACAAGTGAAATGTGGCAGAAGGCCGAAACGGCCCTGGAGCAAGCGCTTCAAAAATCGAATCTTCAGTTTAAATTAAACCCCGGAGATGGGGCATTTTATGGTCCTAAAATTGATTTTCATATTAAAGATAGTTTAAATCGAAAATGGCAATGTGGCACCATTCAACTGGATTTTTCCATGCCGGAGCGCTTTGACGTCGACTATGTCGCACAAGATGGCACCAAGCATCGTGTGGTTATGATTCACAGAGCTATTTTAGGAAGTCCTGAGCGCTTCATGGGAATTTTAATTGAACACTTGGCTGGAAAATTTCCAACCTGGTTGGCGCCCGTACAAGTCATCATTTTAAATGTAACAGATAATCAAAAAGCATATGCCGAAAGTATTTATAAAACACTTTCAGAAAACAAAATTCGTGTGGAAATTGATATACGAAATGAAAAGCTTGGCTATAAAATTCGCCAAGCCCAGCTCCAAAAAATTCCTTATATGATTGTTATTGGAGATAAAGAAGTTTCTGAGCAAACAATCTCTGTTCGCACACGCGATGGAGAAAATTTAAAGCCGATGAAACTTGAACCATTTATCGAAAGGATAAAACATGAAACCATTCAAAAGATCGCCTAGAAAAGATGATGTGCGCATGAATTGGCGCATCATGGCTGCCCAAGTTCGGGTCATTGATTCTGAAGGGAATCAATTGGGGGTATTGCCCACCAAAGAAGCCATCAAAAAAGCGCAGGAGGTTGGATTAGATTTAGTAGAAGTCGCCCCACTGGCAAAACCTCCCGTATGCAAAATTACAGATTATGGCAAATATAAATATGAGCAAAAGAAAGATCAAAAGAAGGCAAAGAAGAAACAACAACACATTAAACTCCATGAAATCAAATTTGGGATTGCAACAGACGAGCACGACATTGAACACAAACTTCGAAAAATTAAAGAATTCCTGGCAGAAGGGGATAAGGTAAAAGCCTCGGTCTTTTTTAAGGGCAGACAAATGATGCACAAAGATCTTGGGAAAAAAGTGCTTGACAATGTAGCCCAAAAGCTTAATGATATCGCCACTGTTGAGCAAACACCCAAGTTTGAAGGACGCAATCTCTTCATGGTGTTTGGCCCACTCAAAGAAGCGAGTAAAGGAAAAAAAATTGAAGCTCAAAACCAATAGCGGTGCAAAGAAAAGATTTCGTGTTAAAAAATCTGGAAAGATTAAGCGTAAAAAACAAGGCTTACGTCATTTAATGATCCTTTCCCAAAGCAAAAACCAAAAGCGCCATCTCAGAAAAGGAACCTATGTCCACGCAGCAGATGCAAAAAGAATTCATCGCCTGCTCCCCAACGGATAAGAAAAGAGGAAGTTTATGCCACGCGTAAAAAGAGGAACCAAAGCAAGACAAAGACGTAAAAAGATGATGAAGTTGGCAAAAGGATTTTATAGCCGACGAAAATCAAATTTTAGACGTGGTTCAGAAACGGTAAAACGCGGGTGGATGTACGCCTTTCGCGATCGAAAGGTCCGCAAACAAGATTTTAGAAAACTTTGGGTTATTCGAATCAATGCAGCTGTACGTGAATTGAATATGAATTACAGCCAATTTATGGCCAAATTCTCTGGTTCAAAGATTGCCTTGAATCGTAAAATGTTGGCAGATTTAGCAGCCACTGAACCACAAACCTTTAAAGCAGTTGTTGATCAAGTTCTTGCCGCCTAAATTACATGTCTCAGTCTTTGACCGAGAAACTCGAAAGTTTAAAAACAGAAGCTCTGCGTGAACTTTCTGCTACCCTATTTAACCTGGAATCTTTAGAAGCGTTTCGCGTTTCTTACCTTGGTAAGAATGGAAAACTGACTCAAATTTTAAAAGATGTTGGGAAACTTTCTCCCGAAGAAAGACCCAAAACAGGACAACTTGCCAATCAGATCAAACAAGTCATTACTTTAGAAATTGAAAAACATGCCCAGACCCTTCAATTGGAAGAAAGAAATAAAGCCCTCCAAGAAGAATCGGTAGATGTAACTCTTCCAGGAAAAACGATGTGGCGGGGAACTCGGCACCCCTTAAAAAAAACAATGGAAGAAATTGTTCAGATTTTTTCAAATTATGGGTTTCAGGTGGCCCAAGGCCCAGAAATTGAATCAGAGTACTATAATTTTGATGCCTTAAATACCCCAGCTTGGCATCCCGCAAGAGACATGCAAGATACATTTTATACTGTAGATCAAACTGTTTTAAGAACGCATACGTCTCCTGTTCAAATTCGAGTGATGGAACGCTATAAACCGCCGCTTCGCATTGTTGCGCCTGGGGCTGTGTATCGCCACGACGACGATGTTTCCCATTCCCCGATGTTTCATCAAATTGAAGGGCTTTTGGTCGATGAAAATGTGTCGATGGCGCATTTAAAAGGCATGATTACAGGGTTTGTGCACCAGTATTTTTCGCCCCAAACACATGTGCGCTTTCGTCCAAGTTTTTTTCCTTTTACAGAACCTTCTGCAGAATTAGATATCGAATGCATGATGTGTCATGGCAAAGGATGCAATGTATGTAAGCATAGCGGGTGGCTTGAAGTTTTGGGATGCGGCATGGTTCACCCCAATGTTTTTCGCGCGGTAAAATACAATGCAAAAAAACTTTCTGGATTCGCATTTGGCATGGGCATTGAACGGTTAACGATGCTGAAGTATGGGGTTGATCATATTAAGCTCTTTTTTGAAAATGATTTAAGGTTTTTGAGGCAATTTTCATGAAAGTATATTCAAAGTGGCTAAGGCACTATATTGCGCTTCCATCTCAAGCAAATACGATTTTAGATCGCCTCACCCATGCGGGACTTGAAGTAGAGGCCGTATACGAAAGAAACCTGGATACAACTTATCTTCGAATCGCTCAAATTCAAGAAATTCAAAAACATCCCAATGCGGATCGACTTTCTGTATGTGACGTTCTTGCACGTGATGGAAAATATAGCGTTGTTTGCGGAGCGCATAATTTTTCCAAAGGAGATAAAGTGCTTTTAGCGCTTCCAGGCGCACAACTCAAACATGGGCTTACGATTCAAAAATCAAAAATTCGAGGCGTTGCTTCGGACGGGATGCTTTGTTCTGGAAGCGAGCTTGGGTTTGAGGCCGAGTCCGATGGTATTCTTATTTTACCCAACGCAACACCTTTAACATCAGATCTTCGGAAAGTTTTAAATTTAGGGGAATTTTCTTTTGAGCTTAATATTACCCCCAATCGTCCAGATTGCATGAATCATATTGGGATTGCCAGGGAACTTTCGGCACTTTTAAAAAAACCGCTTCAATTCCCAAAAATAAAAATTAAAGAAATACAAAAGAAAACAAAAGATATCTTTAAAGTTAAAATTCAAGATCCTAAGAAATGTTTAAGGTATATGGGAAGAACTATTTTGGATGTAAAAATTGAACCCTCGCCTGCGTGGCTTTGCGAATACCTTTCTGCTGTCGGACAAAGGCCGATTAATAACGTCGTCGATATTACAAATTACGTTCTTTTAGAAATGGGACAACCTTTACACGCATTTGATGCAGATAAAATTGAAGGACAAACGGTTATTGTTCGAGGCGCCAACCCCAATGAAACCATGGTAACACTCGACGGACAAACTCGAAACCTTGAAACAACAGATATTGTTATTTCAGATCTCAAAAAATCCATTGCCTTAGGTGGGGTAATGGGGGGGGAAACCTCAGAAGTTTCTCAAACCACTCAAAATATTTTCCTAGAAAGCGCCTATTTTGACCCGGCCACGATTCGAAAAACAGCAAAGCGCTTAGGGTTGAGTTCCGAATCTTCAAAACGCTTTGAACGCGGCGTCGATATCCATGGCGTTTACGTGGCTTT
>MGRI01000051.1:7540-8991 GCA_001798105.1 Deltaproteobacteria bacterium RIFCSPHIGHO2_02_FULL_40_11 | reverse complement strand
AAAATAAAATCAAAAATAGTTTCTGTTACGCAAGATAAACTGACCCAATATTTAGGGTATTTTGTACCTCTTTCTACGGTAAAATCGCTTCTTTTACCGCTTGGGTTTAAAATCATACCTTCGTCATCCCGAGGACAAAGCCCGAGGGATCTCACCGTCTCAGTTCCTTCTTATCGCGTAGACATTTTTGAAGATGTGGACCTCATTGAAGAAGTGGCCCGACTTTTAGGATACGATAAAATTCCAACCTTAGAGCCAAAAGGGACCTTAAATTTAGAGCAAAAGATTGAATCTTCTTTTTCATTGGAAAATAAAGTGGCTGATGTTTTCAAAGCGCAAGGGCTACATGAAACTGTTCATTTAAGTTTTCAAAGTGAAGAAGACCTTAAAATTTTTGGAAAAGAAAAAGGGGTTACAGCCCTTCAAAATCCACTGGGGAAAGATACGGCCTTGATGCGGACGTCGCTTTTGCCGGGGCTCATTCAAAATGTTAAGCGAAATGGACGTATTTTTGAAATTGGAAATGTTTTTTATGCCAAAGGACACCAAGAAAAATGGATTTCAGGTCTGATTTCAGGACAAAAAAATCCTATCCATTGGGCAGTGGCAGAAGCCAACGTTGATTTTTTTGATCTCAAAGCCATTGTACAGGCTTTTTTTGGGGCCTTTTTAATTGAAGGCGTTTTATATCAAAGGACACCCTCAGTTCCAGGGTATTATCACCCGGGTGTGAGCTGCGAAATGATTTTGGGTGGAAAACAGCTTGGGTGGATGGGGAAACTTCATCCAGATTTAAAAACAAAATTCGACTTCGATCAGGATCTTTATTGTTTTGAGCTTCAGTTTGAAGTGCTTGAAGATCGTTTGAAGCATACGCCCAGGTTGAAGCCCATTTCAAAATACCCAGCTGTAAAAAGAGATATTTCTATTTTGGTTCCAAAATCCGTTTCATGTGCAACGATTCAAGCCACAATTCAAAAGACGGCAGGGGACTTATTACAAAGCTTAAGCTTATTTGATTTATATGAGGGTGAAAACATTCCAAAAGATGCTAAAAGTTTGGCCTTTGCACTCACCTATCAGTCAAAAGAAAAGACGCTGACAGACACAGAAATTCAAGCGCTCCATCTTAAAGTTTGTGAGGCGCTTACAAAAACATGTCAGGCTCAAATTCGTTAAATGTTTGACACGCTACCCCCCCTTTGATAGAATTTTCCTAGTCATATCAAGTGTTTCACGTACCTTTTGAAAGGGGAAGAACATGACAAAAGCAGATCTTATTGAAAAGGTTTATGAGAAGGTTGGCTTTTCTAAAAAAGAATCTTCAGATTTGGTTGAGATGATTTTTGATACCATTAAAGAAAAGTTATACTCGGGCGATAAAATTAAAATTTCAGGGTTTGGTAACTTTCTTGTTCGAAAAAAAAGAGAAAGAGTGGGGCGAAACCCAC
>MGRI01000051.1:0-7513 GCA_001798105.1 Deltaproteobacteria bacterium RIFCSPHIGHO2_02_FULL_40_11 | reverse complement strand
TAAAACAACAACTGAACCCGAGCCGATAATTTAAAATGAAACTTCAAGACTTTTATACGCCTGAAATCCCAGACCGCATGTATTTTAAAATCGGAGAAGTATCCGAAATTACAGGCATTGAATCCTATGTTTTACGGTATTGGGAAACTGAATTTAAAGAACTGACCCCCGAAAAATCAAAATCAAAGCAACGTATGTATGAAAAAAAGGATATTGAAAACATTCTTTTAATTAAAAAACTGCTTTGGCAGGACCGATTTAGCATTGAAGGGGCCAGGAAGAAACTCAAAGATCTTAAAAAAGACAACGTTCAAAGAAAACAAAAAATTGAAAAATCACCCGAAAACCAGCAACTCAAAAAAGTAAAATACGAACTCAAAGAACTGCTCCGTTTTCTCCGCGCCAATTGAAATAAAGTTGTTGTCATTCCCGCGAAAGCGGGAATCAATAAAGTTGTTGTCATTCCAAGTATTCCCAATTAAAAAAGATGTCTGAGTATCGGGATGTGGCTTAGCCTGGTCTAGAGCACTCCCTTGGGGTGGGAGAGATCGCTGGTTCGAATCCAGTCATCCCGAAATTTTGTATGGGTATTCCAAAGTGTATTATTTTGATTGTGGTTTTCGCCTCAGGTGGGATTTATCCGCTAAAAGGGGTTGCTTCTGATTTTTCTTGTGAAAAATACCTCTCAAGAATCATGCCCTTTCCATACCGCCAAGTTTTGCCCTATACCTGCGGCCCTGCGTGCATCCATTCGCAACTTTTGGCGCGATACATTTCATCGCCCGGGGAAGGCAAGATTGCCAAGCGAACCCGCACAAATGAAAAAGAAGGAACACGGGTGGAAGCAATGGTAGATGTATTGCATTCTTTTGGCTTGAAAGCACATTTTCGTGAAAGTATGACGCTGCTTGAGATCAAAACAGGATTAAGCAAAGGAAAAGGATATATTGTAAACATTCAGTCGGAAGGGGAAGGGCATTGGGCAAATGTTGCCTTTGTGACTCAAAATCATATCATTCTCATGGACCCACTTCAGGGAGACTATTCTGGCTCTTATTCTCACAGTGATTTTCTAAGTATTTGGTATGGTGGCCCCACACAGCCCACAGTTCGGTTAGCCATTGAAATAGAGTAACTTACTCCTTGCAAATTCAGTATCAAATGCCGTATCCTTGGGCACTCTTTTTATGAATATTCGAAATGTAGCCATTATTGCACACGTGGACCACGGAAAAACAACTTTGGTCGATGCACTTTTGCGGCAATCTAAAACAAAGTTGGATAAAGATCTTCAAGATGTCTCTTGTATTATGGATAGCAATGAACTTGAAAGAGAGCGGGGGATTACCATTTTTTCAAAAAATGCCGCTGTCGAATGGAATGGAACAAAGATCAATATCATTGATACCCCTGGCCATGCTGATTTTGGCGGAGAAGTCGAGCGTGTTTTATCCATGGCCGATGGGTGTTTGCTTTTGGTGGATGCCAAAGAAGGCCCGATGCCACAAACCCGTTTTGTTTTAAAACAAGCTTTGAGTTCAAAATTAAAAGTAATTGTTGTCATCAATAAAATTGATAAAGCAGACGCCAGACCTTCAATTGTATTAGATAAAATTTTTGATTTATTTATTGAACTTGGGGCAGATGATCAGGCGCTTGATTTCCCAGTGGTATATGCAAGTTCCAAATTGGGAAAAGCCGGGTTAACGCCAGAGCTTGACCAAATGAAAGATATTTCTTCTATTTTTGATACCATTTTCCAACATGTAGCGGCTCCAACGGGAGATATTACAAAGCCACTCCAAATGAGGGTGGCCATGATTTCTGCAAATAATTTTAAAGGTCGCATTGCCATGGGGCGCATTTATCAAGGAACACTCAAAACAGGGCAAAACGTCATGCATATTTCAAGATCGGGAGCACAAAAACCCTATCGTTTAACTTCCATTATGGCCTACCAGGGGCTTGAAAGTGTTGAAGTTCAAGAGGCTCTGGCAGGAGATATTGTGGCAATCTCTGGAATCCCAGACATTACGATTGGAGAAACGGTTTCAGATGTGAATTATCCTGTAGCACTTCCTGTTTTAGGGATTGAGCAACCCACACTGCGCATGACCTTTCGGGTCAATAGTTCTCCTTTTGCTGGAAAAGAAGGAGAATTTAAAACCTCCCGGCAAATTCGAGATCGGCTGTATAAAGAATTGGAAAAAGATGTTGCGCTTCGGGTGGAAGATGCCCCTGATGGCTCCTGGATTGTTTCTGGGCGTGGAGAGCTGCATTTGGCCATCTTTATTGAACGCATGCGTCGTGAAGGATATGAGTTTGAAGTCTCGCAACCCGAAGTCATTACCAAAAACGTAGAGGGCGTACGGTATGCCCCCTTTGAAAAAGTTTTTATTGAAGTTCCAGAAGATTACACGGGGACGATCATGCAAAAAATGGGAATGCGCCATGCTGAAATGATGAACATGCAAAGTGAAAATGGCATCTATACGTTTGAATTCATTGTATCTACACGCGAACTTTTTGGATTTAGAGGCGAGTTTTTAACGGACACCAAGGGGTTGGGACTCATCAATACGCTTTTTCATGATTACCAACCCGATAGCGCATTTATCAGGGAAAGAGACAGGGGCTCGCTTGTCGCCCATGAAGATGGGGTCACAAATCTCTATGGCCTCTTAAATGCCCAAGAAAGAGGAAAACTTTTTATTGGACCTGGTATTCCGGTATACAAAGGCCAAATTGTGGGACAAAACTCAAGAGGGTCGGATATGCGCGTCAATGTCTGTAAGGAAAAACATCTTTCAAACATGAGATCTAAAGGAGATGGCGTCAGCGAACACTTTGAACCTCCCAAACAAATGGATTTAGAAGACTGCTTGGAATACATCGATGGCACAGAGTTGGTTGAAGTAACCCCTAAAACTGTACGGATGCGAAAGAAATCGTTTATATAGAGGTGGGTTTTGGACCGTCATTCTGAGGTCCGAAGGTATGAATCAACTGCACGGGATAAGCCAGCGTGAATTTTGGGATTCTTACAAAAAAGGTTTCTTCGGTAGCACCTTTCATTTCATAATGACCGAGCATTTCGCCTCTGGGTGTATTTAAACGCGTGTAACTTGTGTATTGAAAGATCTGCCCAGGTTGAATGATGGGGCGAAGGCCAATGACGCCTGCACCCGAAATTTTTTCTTCTTCTCCGTTAGCATTTCGAACCTTCCAATAACGATTCATCAATTGAAGCGGAACAGTGCTTTGGTTTTCCACTTGGATTTCATATTCCCAAATATAAAGCCCCGTTTGTGGCGCAGAGTGTTTTCGACTATAAATCGGTCGCACACGCACTTCGATGGGGCCTGTTTTTTGACGATAAAGCATATTTTTCAAAGTGTTATCATATTGACAAACACGAAACAAGTCACATAAAACAAAGGGCAGATGAAAGTTGAAAAAAGACAAAAAGTCCAAGGCATTTCTCAAAAATACGCAGCTTATCGGGCCTCTTTTATTTCAAATGTTCACTACAATTTATCTTTTAAACTTGAAGATAAAAACACTGAATTTTTTGGAGAGGTAGAGATACATTTTGATTTAAAATCTCAAAAACCTTTAACGATCGATTTTTTAGATGGAAATGTTCAAAAACTATTCATGAATGGTAAAGAAGTTTCTCAAATTGCTTACGAAAAATATTTTATCGAAATTCCAAGTATGGATCTAAAGCGGGGTAAAAATAAAATTAAAATTTCTTTTTCGCATCCTTATAATAAATCTGGGAAAGGGCTGTATCGATTTCAAGATCCTCAAGATGGGCGCGTTTATCTTTATTCCGACTTTGAACCCTATGACACCAATTTAATGTTTCCTTGCTTTGATCAACCCGATTTGAAAGCAACCTATACACTTACCGTAGATGCCCCAAAAGATTGGGTCGTAGTCAGTGCCACCTTGGAAAATAAAAAAGAAACGGTTTCCAAAGATTTGACCCGTTGGTTTTTTCCCAAAACAAAGCCTTTTAGTACCTATATTTTTTCAATGCATGCCGGTCCTTATCAAATTTGGGAATCAAAAGCCGGAAATATTCCCCTTCGTTTAATGGCCAGAGCGTCTTTTGCCAAATATGTCCCTGTAAAAGAATGGTTTACCATTACACAACAAGGGTTTGGGTTTTTCCAAAAATATTTTAAGTGTAAATATGCCTTCTCAAAATATGACCAAATCATTGTGGCAGATTTTAATTCTGGCGCCATGGAAAATGTGGGGGCTGTTACCTTTAATGAGGCTTATATCCCAAGGGCTGAGGCCACAGAAAAACAAAGAGAAACCTTGGCGGAGGTTATTTTACATGAAATGGCCCATATGTGGTTTGGAAACTTGGTTACGATGCGCTGGTGGAATGATTTATGGCTCAACGAAAGCTTTGCAACCTATATGTCTATTTTAGCCATCGACAACGCCACGGAATTTAAACGTGTTTGGCAAAGTTTTTATTCTGACATTAAACAATGGGCTTATTGGGAAGATGGGCTCGTTACCACACACCCCATTTTTGGAGACGTTCAAGACACAGAAACAGCCTTTATTAATTTTGATGGGATTACTTATGGCAAGGGCGCTTCTTGTTTAAAACAAATTGCATATTACTTGGGGCCCAAGATGTTTCAAAAAGGCGTTCAAAATTATTTTAAGCGATACGCCTACAAAAATACAGAACTCAAAGATTTTATTTCAGAACTGGGGAAGGCCGCTGGAAAAAATTTAAACGCTTGGACAAAGCTTTGGCTCAAAACAGATAGCCCAAATACGATTGAAATTGATCGAAAGAAAAAAATACTTCTTCAGAAAAAAACAGGGGGTAAACAGAATACACTTCGGCCCCACAAAACTTTAATTGGGTGTTACAAGCTTAAAAACAATAAAATTGTATTAGATGCTTCTTTCCCGCTCACCTATGAAAAAGACAAGACCTCTCTTCTAAAGTATGAAGCGTATTTAAATGCAGATATGATTTATCCAAATACAGATGACCACGATTATGTGAAAATTAAGTTAGATTCCAAAACCTTAGAAACTGCCCAGGGCCATTTAGGAAAAATTTCAGATCCCTTTACAAGGCTTATGTTTTGGCAATCGCTTTGGGATATGGTTCGAGATACTGAACTTCCCCTCCCAGAATTTCAAAAACTCCTCTTTAATCACTTAAAAAAAGAAGACAATATTTATGTCGCAAATAGTATTGTAAAACGATTTTTTGATTCTTTTATTTACATGCCCCAAACCCAAGAAAAAACAGCCTTTTTAGATCAGGCCCAAAGCTTCTTATGGGGCGCACTTCAAAGCGCAAAACCAGGCTCTGATTTTCAAAAACTGTATTTTGATGAATATATTAAATTCTCAGAATCACCGACTGTCCAAGAAAAAGTGCTTTCCTTTTTAGAAGGAAAGCTGACACTTTCTGGTTTTGTTTTAGACCAAGATCGAAGGTGGAAAATAATTTCGCAGCTTCATAAACATAACTACGCTGGATCTGAATCCTTAAGAGAAAAAGAACTTAAAAAAGACCCCTCTGAAAATGGCCAAAAATCTGCTTTAGCATGTGAAGTCTTACAACCTGTTTTAGACATTAAACAAAAGTGGTTTCAAAAAGTTACAGATGGAAAATCGGACCTGTCTTTGGCCAGAACAAAAACAGTCATGACACATCTTTTCCCATCGAACCAAGATCATTTACACAAAGAATTTTCCAGTGCTTTCTTTGAAAATCTTTTAAAGCTTTCAAAAACCAAAGAAAATGAATATTTATCCGCGTATACAGCTTCTTTGGCGCCCACACTGCATACCGATGAAAGTGTTAAAACCTTAGCCTTATTTATTCAAAAACAAGCCAAAAAACTGCCCCCCGTTGTTGTAAAGCGTTTAAAAGTTGCCCACCAAGAAGACGAAAGAGCGCTTAAGATTAAAAAACGCGTACAAAGTTATTTCGCCTAATGTCTTCTTATTTTTGGACAGGCGAAACTTCTACGATTTCCATTCAAGGAAAAGATGCAAAGACATTTTTAAACAATGTCTCAACCAATCATATTCTTCGACTGCACCCCAAAGAAATATGTTTAACATGTTTATGTAATAAAAAGGGAAGGGTGATGTCCCTTTTTTACTGTGTGTGTGAAGATGAAAATATGTTTTATTTGGTCATGGACCACGCTTTAAAAGAAAAAACACTGAACCTGCTTCAAAGCTACATTATTTTAGAAGATGTAAAAATTGTAGATGAATCCTCTTCACCAACGGGCATTGATGCTGTTAAAGAAAAAATTTCATTTACAGAAAAAGAAGAGCTTCGAATTCAAATGGGGGTTCCGAAGTATGGCATCGATCTTACAGAAGAAAACCTGCCTCAAGAAGCGAACTTAGAAGACGCCCTCAACTTTCAAAAAGGGTGTTATATCGGGCAAGAAGTTATTGCCAGGCTCCACAACCTTGGGCACGTCAATAAAAAACTCTGTGTATTTCAAATCGAAGGAAATGAAATCCCTCCGAAAGACACAAAAATATTCCTAGACACAAGCGAAGTAGGGTGGATTACAAGTGCATGCTTGTCAGAAGATCAAAAAATAGTTGCTTTGGGATATGTGAAATATCAGTATTTAGGAGAAAACGTACTACATACTAAACGAACTACCACACCCGCAGCCACCGGTTTGGTTAGGGTTATTGAGCGTAAAACCAGCCCCCGTTAGACCTTCATGATAATCCAGCGTAGCGCCAGAAATAAGGGCATAGGACTTTGGATCGACAAGCACGTTGACACCGTTTTTTTCAAACGTTAAATCATTCTCTTTGGCTTGATCGTATTTAAAATTATAAGAATATCCAGAACACCCACCCGCTGTAATATAAATGCGAAGACTCTTTCCTTTGGCTTCAGCTAGGCTCGCTTGATGTACTTTCATTTTTTCAACAGCCGCATCGGTCAACGTAATCGGTTCATTGGACGCTTTTTTTTGTGTGCCTTCTAATTGTAATAATCCTGCCATATTCAAGTTTTCTATCATTTTTCCGATAAGATGTACATGAAACATATACTCTTGTTTCAATGCATTTTGGCCTTGTTTTTATTCCTTTACCCTACAAAAGAGGGGATTTCACAACGTCCCATCGTACGTGAACAACGGGAGGATGGAACTTGGGGCCCGCTACAAGCGCCCACATATACAGGGACAGACGGACGTCCCTATATTTTAAACAAAGGCGATCCAGATTTTAAAACCTATGATCGATGGGTGCGCTTTCACCAATATCAAGCCATTCCACCGCATGTCTGGCAACACATCAAACGGGATTATCTCAGTACCTTTCTTTTAAATAACCAGCCCGTTTCGGGGCTAAACAATGTAAACCTTTCTCAACACAGAATACACGAACAAATGGGAGGTGATTGGCAATCTGAATATGTTCCATCTCATTTAAGCTATAATTATTATGAAAGTGTTAACGTAAAAGTCCC
>MGRI01000050.1:9555-26566 GCA_001798105.1 Deltaproteobacteria bacterium RIFCSPHIGHO2_02_FULL_40_11 | reverse complement strand
AGGCATTCATGTCACATATATTCATACACCTCATAAAGAATTGTCTCAGTGGTATGAGAAAGTCTTGGGCTTAAAAAAGAATTACAGTGATGACCATTGGCATGATTTTGTTTTAGACGACGGTTCACGTTTGGGGCTTGATTTTACATCTTTTCCTAGGTCAGTCGTAGAAAAACAACCTATTGTTATTAGTTTTAAGGTTGATGACATTCACAAAGTCGTAGAAACGTTAGGTTCAAGAGGGGTAAAGTTTTATCCTTCTCTTGAAAAAACTATTTTTGATGTGGGGCCTACATTGGTAGCTACTTTTCAAGACCCAGATGGAAATTGGGTTCAATTATCGCAAGATAAATAAATTGGGAGGATAATTATGGATAAATTCGATCATGTTTTTATAAATCCTAAGGACTTTGATAAGTCCTTACATTTTTATAGAGATGTTCTTGGTTGGAAAGTTGTGAGCTCCTGGGGTGAAAAAGGTGAAGAACGTGGTGCAGTGCTAAAAAGTGAAGGAGGATTCTCTGTGGTTATTGCAGAACAACACGATTCACAAGATAACGCCGCTAAAGGCAAGTCAGAACATAAACCAACTGTGCATCTGAATACTGAAAACGTTGATGAAAGGTTTAAACAGTTAAGTAATGGCGGTCAGGTAGTCGTTCAACCAGAGAACACTCATTGGGGTACAAGATGGTTTGTAGTAAAAGACCCAGATGGAAATCTGCTGGCATTCAATAGTCCCAGAAAATAGAACTTAAACTCAATACTACTCAAACTGCAGTGGTAATCGACTCCACTTCAAAATACATCCCTTCCTTCACGGAGGGGTAACGGAAGCTACTGTCGCCACTTCAATCTATCAATTGCAATTATTAACGCTTGACAGTGTATAGCAATATTGCTATATTATCGTTATGCGCGTTGAGTTCTACCAGACGGTTCATGGTCGCAGCCCAAAACAGGCGGCTGCTCATACCTATCAGTTACTTGAAGAGATAGAAAAGAAAGGTTTTGATGCGGCTCGTGTTATATTTAGGCTCATACGTGGAAAATTGTGGGAAATAAAAATGAATCTACCTGGCATTGGAGGTTATAGAATATTCTATTTTTCTTTGGAAAGAGATGTCATTTTTCTATTACACGCTTTTTCAAAGAAAATGCAAAAAGCTCCCCAACGACATATCGAGACTGCCTTAAAACGAATGGCAGATATTTTAGAAAGGAGAAATAAATGAAGACAAAAGTAAGTATTTCATTACAAGAGGTCTTAAAGAAAAAACTGAAAGATCCTACCTTTAAAATGTATTTTGAAGAATCAAGAGCCATTTCAGATCTTTGCTATGCTGTGACGCATGCAAGACAAGTTAAGGGCATTACCCAGCAAAATCTAGCTAAGGCTTGTGGGACAACTCAGTCTGTGATTGCACGACTTGAAGGGGGAAACAATGGCAGAATGCCAAGTCTTGATCTGCTGCAACGAATTGCTGATGCTTTACACCTGAAGCTTGTGGTTGGCTTTGAGAAAAAGAAAGCTGCATAAAAAGGAGAAATTTTCGGTTACTTAACGTTGTTCGTTATTGAGTGCAAGGCGTCCTGTTTCAATTGAAATCGCAACTTTAGCCATCATGGTAAAACACATGGCGCCAAATGCCCAAATACCTAGGCAAATCAAAAATTCATTGAGGGAGGGCGTGTATTCCACAATATCTCCCAGGGGAGAAGGAATAAACCCTGGAATCAAAAGCCCCATGCCTTTTTCAACCCAAATCCCTAAAATGACAAAAACACATCCGATGCTGAGTGTTTTCCATTGGTTTCGCAATCGGGGTGTAAATAAAATAACAAGTGCTGCCAATTCCATAAAAATGGCACCCCAAATATAACCTACAAGCATCTTATGTCCATGAAGGCCAAATAAAAGATAGTTCAACGAGGCCACATGAAGACTGGAGGTATAGTATTCTTTATAAATTTCGCAGCCAAATAAAAATAAATTTGCAGTGAGTGCGTACGTCATAATGGTTTTTAAATATTGCGAAACGTAATCAGAAATATGCATGTCTGTATATTTTTTAATAAAGTAAAAAATAATAAGCAAAATGGCAGGGCCCCCTGCAAAAGCGCTGATGAGAAACCTGGGTGCTAAAATGGCGGCATTCCAGTAAGGTCTTCCCCCCAGTCCCACATATAAGAAGGCTGTTACAGTATGAATGCTGATTGCCCATACAATTGATAGATAAACAAAGGGCAAGTAATGTTTTCCAGAGGGAGCTTTTCCAATATATCTTCGCCATAGAATATAACCTGGGATAAATAAGTTTAAAATCAAATACACATTTAAAACCACAACATCCCACGCTAAAATAGAAGTTGGAAAGTTGAGCTCCCCCAGAAAAGGTAAAATATGCCAGAAATGATCAGGGCGTCCCAAATCCACCAGAATAAAAAGGGAACACATCAGCATAGCAGAAACAGCTAATAGTTCTCCAATGAGGACCACTTCTTTCAGTTCTTTTTGATGATAGATGTAAGAGGGGAAAACCAAAAGGACAGCCGCAGCTGCAACGCCTACCAGATACGTAAAGTTTGCAATATAGGCGCCCCAGCTGACATGGTTTGAGAGATTTGTGACCACAAAGCCATGTGTAAATTGGTTGAGATAGGCAAGAAATCCAACCAGCGCCAGCGTTGCTAAAAAACCAATCCAAAAAAAATACTTAAGATTGCCTGTCAGTGCGGTTTGAAACATCCGAAGCCAAAATTGAATGTATGTAATCATGTTACTTCTCCTTATGTAAATGGGGTTTATTGGGCGGGGATAAAGCTTTCATCTTTTTAAATGAAACATCGTGTGGGTTATGACAATCGATGCAATGCCAGGTTGTTTTTTTCTTATTCCATCCGCCAGAGCGATGTCCATGGCTTCCTTTTTTCCAATCGTTGTAGCGTTCGGTATGGCATTGTGCGCATACGGGTGAAGAGTTATGAAAAGAGGCGGGATAAGCCTTGGAAGATCTTAAATAATTATGGTTATTAATATCATGACAATTGTTACAAGAAATTTTTTGATCGCCATGTTTTAAATTTTTATCTTCATGTTCTCTTTGTGTTTTTTGGGCGCTTGGCATAAAGCGTTTTTCTTTTTTTACGTGACACAAGTGGCATTCATTATGACGTTTGGGAAGCGGGCGATCTTTGAGTTGAACGTCTTGGGTTACTCCCAAAGAACAGATGCAAAGAGAAGTGATAAAGCTGAGTAGGAAATATTTATAATATTGCTTCACTTGGATCCTTCTTGCGTTTCTTTTTTCTTCCGAAAGTGAAATTTTGTGTAAAGGTCATAGGCTTCTTCATCGTGACACTGTGCACAAAATAAGATGGTTTTTTTAGAGGAAAATAAAAATGAGTTATCAATGGTGCCTTGAACGTCTTTTGGCATGTCTGGGTTGAAATGCCATTCATGGGGATTGTGGCATGTGGAGCAGCTTAGGTAAAATTCACCTGTGGGGCTTTTTGTTTTTTCACCTTTATCAGTGTAAAACCGAGGCGTATATTCTTCCTGTGTCTCGGGGTCTGTCACAGAAGAAAGCTGAATGGGGATATGTTTAAAATGGGTTTTAATTTGTGTAATTTCTTTCGTATCTTTGTTTTGGTGGCATCCCAAACATAGGCTATCTACAGAATGTGTTTTTGGATCAGATTTCTTTTTTGACACCAAAAGCGCGCCTTTGGTATGGCTTTTGTGCATGCTATGGCAGGTTTGGCATTGGGTAAACATATGCTTTGGCAGTGTAAATGTATTTTGGGCATGTGTTTTATTGGATTTTGAAAACTTAAAACCGTCATGCTTGGTATCTGAGAGTGATTTTTTTTCTGAATGGCAGTCCATACAAATAAAATCCTCGCCTTTTTTTTCAAATTTGATGAGCGTAGACTGAAATTTCGCTTTATGAAACCCGTGGCAATCAAAGCATTGGTCGTTTTTCATGGGATGTGTATTGGCTGTAAATTTAGGTGCATGGCAGGTAAAACATAAAGCAGCTTGCTTGCCCTTCGTGGGAATATTTCGAAGCAAGTGGGTTTGGTTTGTGCCATGGGGATTGTGACAGGTTAAACATTCCATTTTTCCCTGATGCAATTTTAACCCCGTTTTTTCAAATTTTTCTTTTGTTTCGGGTCTTAGCAACGTATCCAGCGGATGGGTTGCAAAAAGATGGTTTTCCGTTCGAAGCGTAAATTGGCCTTTTGTTTTTCCAAAATTTTTCTTTGCCATGTCTTCGTGGCAATCGGTGCACATTTTTTGACGGTTTTCAAAAAGCTTAAATTTGTGTGTGCCTAAAATCGGCTCATGACATAAATGACAACCGCCCGCTTTAATGGGGCTATGCTTGTGTTCAATTTTATAAATATCGGTGTGGCATTCAGATGTGGCACAGGTTTTAAAATCCATTTTGGGGGTATTTTTAGGTGGCGGCGTTTTGGCAAAAGCCAATGTCATCCCCGCGAAAGCGGGGATCAGCAGAACAAAAAAGAAGTAAACGGCTTTGGACTTCATTTTTTTTCTGGGGTTCTCCCTGTGTTTCTCCAACGCAAGATGGGTTTTTCATCTTCATCATGACAGCCCATGCATCCTTCGCCTTCCTGGTTGGGGAGATATTTACGAAGATCGGTATGGCATTGGGTACATTTTCCTTCATAGGTTTTGGCAAGATCCGCATGGTCTCCTTCTTGAAAGTCTGCGGTGTGGGGAATTTGGGTGTGGCATTGTCCACACGAAACAAATTTCTGAGGGTGTCTGATATGAAAGGCACTTTTTAGAGTGTGGCAAATCAGGCATGCCTTCTGTTTTTGGGCATATGTTTCCCCATGGTTTTTAGGAAAAGACCATTTTAGGGGGTGCGGGTAGGGATGGCATTTCGTACACGCTGTATTTGAGAGGCCTCCCGAAAAATCAACTCCATGACAGGTTTGACAGGATTGTTCATCTTTAAAATAAGCGACGCCATGTAAAAAAGTGGTTTTAAATTCTGTGTCATGCGGGTCTGGAATTTGAGGCGTTGGGCGTGTTTCGGACGATGATGCCGGTTGGAAGGGATGAACATTATCAGGCATAGAAGTCGGGCGATTGCAAAAGCTTAAGCTTATTGAAACACAACATAAAATGATTAATCTCAAACATGTCATTGGCATATCTTTAAATTTAGATCATCCTTCCAGGGATGATCAAGGAGAAACCCTATTTGTCTTCATCGGGCTTTACCCATTTCATGATGGGCAGCTTATCTTCATCGTGGCAATCATAGCAGCCATTGTCCAAAGACGGCAGAAGACGTTTTAATCCCGTATGGCAGAGTGTACATTTACCAGCATAGGTTCTGGCAAGAACATCGTGATCTCCATACGTAAAATCTTCTGAATGTGGGATTGGGGTATGGCAGGTTCCACAGGAAACAAATGTGCCTGGATATTTTTCTTCAAACTTTTGTTTAAATAGGCTGTCTTCCCCATGACAGTGCAGGCAACTGCTTTTTTGTTTTTCTTCAGCCACCTTGGGATCGAGTGTATTGACATAGGCCCCGCCATGATTGTCTTGAAATGCCCATTTTTTGGGGTGGGGGTAGCTATGGCATCCCACGCAAGCTACTTTTGAATTACCGCCTTTATAATCGAATCCATGACACAGGGTACACAGCGAACGATTTTCTAAATATTTCCCGCCATGATCTTCTTTTTTAAAACTTTCTGTGTGGGGAAATACACCGCCGTGACATTTTCGGCAGGCTACTTCCACGCGGCCACCTTCTAGATCTTTTCCATGACAAACCATGCATTTTTCTTTCTCTTGGTAAAAAGTAAGTCCATGCTCGTTTGTGAGACGAAATTTTTCAGAATGGGGATAAATGCCCAGGCCGCCCATTTCGTTGGATGTTTCTTTTTTGGAGTCTGCCCCTAAAGTATCTTCTTGGGAAGGGAGTCTGGATTTTTTAGCGCAACCGCCAATCAGCGTTAAGGATAAAAAAGTAAAAATGATTAAATGATAACGCATACTTACTTTATATCACAAATAGTGTGTTTCGTAAGTGGAATCAATGTGGAAAATAAAAAAGGATGATCTAAATCATGGTTTCGATTTAAACCAAACCCCCGCAATAAACAGTACTTGAATCAGGACATACGTGAGGACATAAATGAGTCCGCCGGCGCCAAATCCATAGCTATGAAGCCCCACACCCAAGACAAAGTTCACACCATACCATGCCATCAAAACCCCTTGAAACGCCATGACAGACGCCGCAGACATCCAAAAATCATTGAGCCAACCGGCATATCTGCCATGAATGACAGCCAGGTATAAAAGTAACGCAATTAAAGCCCAGACTTCTTTGGGATCCCAGCCCCAAAATCGTCCCCAAGAATAATCTGCCCAAACGCCGCCTAAAATGGTGCCCGCTGCTAAAAGCAAAACACCAATTTGAATGGCCTGATAAGCATACTGAACCCACGTTCGAATTTCTGTTTTCGGGTGACGCAATAAATATTTTACCAGAACCCAATTGCTTAAAGCCATGGCCAAGGCAAAGGCTGCATAACTTGAAGTAATGGTAAGTACATGGATCGTAAGCCAAAAATTACTTCTTAAAACAGGCGCCAGGGGCCGCAAAGAAGGATCTAAAATTAAAGGCAAATTGTCTGCCAAAACCAAACCAATGGCACTCATGATACAAGCCGCAATTAAAATACCAATGCTTTGATGTTTGTAAAAAAGAAAAAAAGCAAAAACCATCAGAACAAGACTTACCCATACGACAGATTCATACATGGTTCCAACAGGCGCTCTTCCAGAAATCGTGCATCGCAAATAAAAACCCAAGACATGACTTAAAAAAGCTAAAATAGAAGCTGCCGTTCCCGTGTATAAAAAAGCGGTATGAAGTTTCCCAGCTGTTAAAGCCAATAAGCTTAAGAGGACCGCTGCCAAGACATAAAAAATCCATGCTTTTCGGAAGGGATGAAACGCATTGTAAAAAATTTCTAAAGAAAGGGTTTTGGAAAAAGGGTACCCACTTATTTTAGGCAACTCTGAAAGGATCTGTTTTAATTTTGTGGTGGTTAAGTAAAAGGATGCCGCATCATTGGCTGTGTAGGATTGTGCCATGCCTTGTAAAAGCACTTTTAGTTCTTCTAATTTGGCCCGAGATTCTGTGTCGTTATAAACGGATAGAAGTCTTGCAGAAGGTTCCAGGTCAATGAATGAAAACCAGGGTTCATCTGGATGTGTAGGATGTGGGATGACTGCCAACAGTTCGCCATAGCCAATGCGTTGCACCAAAGAAACTTGTGTAAACAAGCGATTTACACCTTCTTCATAAGGGGTCAACTTTTCTTCATTTTGTGTTTTGTTGTGAATGGTTTGAAAATCGGGTTCCAGTGGTTTTAAGTGGCCCAATTGGGCCAGTGTGAAATATTTTTGGTCGTGGTGTAATCCCAATTTCTTTTTAAGTTCCAAAGAACGAATTTCAATCATTTCAATATTGTCCCAGGCTGAGGGATTTGCAAACCACGCCAAAAGCAGTTGAATGGCAGATTGTCCTTGAAACGATGATTTTCCTGTAACGGTTTGAACAATTTCGCGGGCGAATGTATCGAGGGGCTTCACTCTACCGCCTTGTTGAATCGGAAGGGATTTAAGATGCTCAAAAGAAAGGTGTTGTGTATGCCCAGATGTTGAAAATAATAGCGTTGAAAGTAAGAGTATCAAAAAAATCCAAAAATATTTTTTCATTTATTTCCCTCTATTTTTTAATTTTCGATAGGCATCGATATACGCTTGGCGGAAGAAAAACATAAGTAAAATGCCTAAAACCATAAGGATCGACCCGCCATATTTTAAATTTCTGCCGGGGTCATAGCCCACAGACAAAACACTGCCAATGGGTTGTCCAGATTCATCTTTAAAGAAACTCGATTGATAAAATGTAAATCCCTTATAATCCAGGGGCTCATTCATGCTGATGAGATGGCTTTGATTCACGTTTCGAAGCGTATCTTTTAAAATCACACGGCTTTGGTAGGAAGCGGGATTATCTGTGCCGGGATCTACCCCCATTTCAAATTTTTCAAGTTGCAGCGCAAACCCCAAAGATTCCATTTTGGGTTGATAGGTAATTCGATACTCGTCTTTTTCAAAAAAAACAGAATTGACTTCCCCATAATAAAGCCATGCATGCATTTGTTTGGCGTTTTTTGAAAAAGTGAAACGCACTGCAGAAGGAACTTTTGGATTATTGGGATCTTTGACGCGAATGGGTCTATAATTTATTTTTTGCAGGGCTTTAGGATAAAATTTTTCAATGGTAAATTTTAATTCCATCCAACCTGTTTCGTAGCTTTTTCCAACTTCTACTTTCCCCGTTTGGATGCCTTTTGAAGAATTGACACGGTAATATAATGTGTCATTCAGTTTTCCAATTTGGAGTGATTTTTGTTCTGAAGGGAGTCCCCCAGCTGAAACAAACTCAATTTTTGAGTCATATAAACTATTTTGTTGGTGTGTCGAAGGAAATTGGGGGAATAAAGCAAAAGACACATGTGTCTCCGTACCTTTGTTCCCAAAAAGTTCTAGTTTTAGGGCTGGGTTCTTCGCTTCAGGAGAGCGATTGACCAATTTATTATTGATGACAGCGGCATCTGGAAAATATTGAATGTTTTTCAATTGAAAAGATGTTCCAGGAACTTGAAGCGATTTTTCCATTGAGTGGAAAGGGACAGAATATGTTTTTTGGGGGGTGATGAGTTTGATTTCCCCAATCAGCGATTGGGTTTTTTTCGTTTTTTGAAGAAAATATTTAAGATCTGTTTCGCTTAATTGTTTAAAAGAAATTTGCGCAGGGCCCAATTGGGTTTGGGCTTGGGTGGGCATATCAAAGTAAAGCCATTCCGTGGTATTTACAAATTGGTTTTGAAGCCGAACCGAAATGGCAGATCCACTTCCTTGTTCATGTGCAATGGTTTCTGTTTCATAGGCGGCATGCGGATAAAACCGGTCGACCACGACGTTTGTTTGGTCTGGGAAAGAAAAGGAAGCAAAGCTATCTTCTCTGGGGTAGGGGCCCGTTTCCATTGTTTTTGAAAACGTAGCACTCGTTTGAACATGGGTAACGGCAAAGATTTCATCAGAACAGATATAATGTGTTTTGGTCTCACCATTTTGAAAAGAAAGTGTAGCATCGATGCCTTTCATAAAAGAAACAAAAGAACCCGCAATTAAAATGAGAATCCCCAAATGGGTCAGCACAAACCCCACTTGATGGTGTTTCCAGGGATATTTCTTAAGCGCAGCACACGCAACGCTGAGGGCAATGAAAATGAGTAAAAGGCCAAACCAAAAGGTTTTATAAATAGAATGTTGCACAGCTTGCGTGCCATAGGCCGATTCAAAAAAAGTGGCATAGGTGCATACCCCTGCGAGCGCTAAAATTAAAAAAATGGCCAGCTTGAGAGAACCGAAAGTGTGTAAAAATTTCTTACGCATTGGTTTGGGATATATCAGATAAGCTTGGGAATGGGAAGAAGTTCTCGAGTGGAAAACTGACCTGGGTCAGCTGTGATAAATAAGTTTATTTTATAAAGCGATGTCCTTATAATGCCCCTCATGCCTCAGTTTTCAAAAGACCTTTTAAGTTGGTTTAAAAAATATGCCAGGGAGATGCCCTGGCGGGGGGAAAAAAATCCTTATAAAATTTGGCTTTCTGAAATTATGTTGCAACAAACGCAGGTGGATACGGTTCGTCCGTATTACGAACGGTGGCTCAAAAAATTTCCGACGGTGGCATCTGTTGCAAGAGCCAAAGAAGATGAGGTTTTAAAACTTTGGGAAGGATTGGGGTATTATGCCCGATGCCGAAATTTTCAAAAAGCCTGCCAGCAGGTTGTAAAAGATTTTAATGGAAAAGTTCCCTCTCGATTGGAAGATCTGAAAACACTGAAAGGCATCGGCCCTTATACGTTGGCAGCTGTGGGGTCGATTGCTTTTGGGCATGTTGTTGCATGTATTGATGGCAATATTAAGCGCGTCATTGCGCGGGTGCTGGCGTTAGATGTGCCACCCTCCCAAGGGCTTTTACAGATTGAAACGTTTTTAAATAAAAATATCTCAAAAAAATATCCTGGCACCTTTAATGAAGCGCTGATGGATTTAGGGGCGACAATTTGCGTTCCTAAAAATCCAAAGTGTTTAATTTGCCCGGTTCAAAAGCATTGCAAAGCTTTTGAAACGAAAACGGTGGATGTGTATCCCAAGCCTGAAAAAAAATTAGAAAGACCCCATTATCAAATTGCAGTCGGGGTGGTGTGGAAGGGAAATAAAATTTTAGTGAGTAAAAGAAAATCCAAAGGGCTTTTGGGCGGGCTTTGGGAATTTCCGGGAGGCAAAATTCAAAAAGGCGAAACATCGGCTGCTTGCGCCGCGCGCGAAGTGAAAGAAGAAGTGGGGGTTGATGTAGAAGTTGGAAGCTCCATTGGAAAAATAAAACACCAATTCACACATTTTTCAATTGAGATGGAAGCTTTCGTGTGCAAGTACATGAAAGGGCGTCCACGTGCGATTGAATGCGAAGCCTGGAAATGGATTCAGCTTCAAGAGATTTCAAATTTTGCGTTTCCAAAGGCAAATCACAAGCTTTTTCCGAAGCTTCCGAAGACAAATCCTTTTTTACGCGGTCGGAAATCCGACCCCCTTTTTAAAATGTAATTTTAAAAAAGTAAATATTTTCAAAGACTTATATTTTTTGGGATGTGGCACAAACATTGTATTAGACAGGGTCAGGAGGAAAATGATATGTTTCAAAAAATAATGTATTTGTTAACTTCACTATTTTATAAAATACGTCGACCCATCGTACAAATGGATCCAGCGTCTTATTCTGGGTTGGTTTCGGAGATGAAAAAAGAGTTTGTAACGAAGGGAGAATTTCGTCAGGAAATGGATCGAATTGACAAGAAGTTTGACGCCATTGATCAAAGGTTTGACACGATGGAAAAGAAACTTGATGTTCGTTTCGATAAGATCGAAGGCAAAATAGAAGCGTGGCATAACGATTTTCTGGCAGTTTTCGAAGGCTATCAGGATGTTTTTCCAAAAACAAAAGTGCTTGACCAGCGTGTTACACGAATTGAAAAGCATTTAGGGTTTGAAATATAGAGAGAGGTCGGAACCCTCTAGAGGGTCTGCCCCTTTTCTGATAAATCATCAAAGAACGCATGGATGAAATCGCAGATTTTCTGGGGTTCTTTTAGCTGATACAATCCTTGTCGAAAGCGGCTACTATAAGGAAGACCGTGCGAATACCATGCAAAGTGTTTTCGCATGAGAACTGTGCCATAGGGTCCGTGTCTTAAAACCGAACCTTCAAGATGGTCCAGGAGAACCTGCTTTCGCTCTTGAAGAGTTGGGGTGTAGGTGGGATCTAGAATCTCTTTAAAAATCCAGGGTCTCCCAAGTGCACCTCTTCCAATCATAATCCCATCGCAGCCTGTTTGTTCAAACATATTGCGTGCCGTTTGGGCGCAAACAATGTCGCCATTTCCGATGACCGGAATTTTTAATTTTTCTTTTAAAAGTCGAATTTCTTCCCACTGCGCGTGGCCCTTAAAAGCTTGAACGCGGGTTCTGGCATGTAGAATGACAAAAGCACAGCCTTCATCTTCAGCAATTTTTGCAATTTCCAAATAATTTTTTTGTGTCTCATTCCACCCGAGGCGAATTTTAATCGTCAGCGGAATGGAAATTTCTTTTTTGACACTTTGAATAATTTTTGAAACCAAAAGGGGATCTGTCATCAGGGCACAGCCTGCTTTTGTTTTTGTAATTTTTTTAGCAGGGCAACCCATATTAATATTTAAAATTTTTGCGCCCAAATCTTCTGATTTTTTAGCAACATCTGCCATCACTTTGGGATCGTCCCCTGCAATTTGAATGCAGATGGGATGCTCTTCATCGGAAATATCCATGCGGCGAAGCACTTTTACGCCGCCATGAAGAACGCCATTGGAATTAATCATTTCACTAAAGACAAGTCCGCATCCATAACGCTTGGCAATGACACGAAAAACAATGTCTGTAATCCCCGCCAAAGGCGAAAGCATGAGATTATTTTCGAGGGTGATGTCCCCAACTTTTAAAGGGCGTATGAACATAAAAGCGCTTTTAACATGATTTTAAAAAATCTTCTAGGCAGTTTTAAATTACAATCGTAAATGTGGTGCCGTGGGTTTTGGTGCTTGTGATGGAAATTTCCCCTCCATGGGCTTGGATGATGGCGTGGGTAATCGGAAGCGCTGTGCCAGCGCCAAGCTTGTGGTTTAAAATATCACCCACCACCATAAAGGGCTCGAAGAGATTCTTCATTTGATTGTGCGTTAAAACATCGCCTGTGTAGGAGATGGAAAGCGTTGTCTTTTTTTTCTTTTTGAATGCAACAATGCTGACCTTGCTTTTTTCTTTTGCAGTAATGATTGAAAATTCCAAAAGTTTTTGAATGGCTTTTTGAAGTTGAGCGGCATCGCCTTCCACTTCTATTTTTTTAAGTTCCACGTCTTCTAGCGTAATTTTCTTTTGGAGTGCCTGTGCATGAACAGACAAAAAGGCTTGATGAATCACGGTTTCAAGATTTGTTTTTGTTTTTTGAAGCTTGAGTCGGCCGGTTTGGTGGCTCGCCAAATCAACGGTATCTTGAATCAGGGCTTCCAGGCGTTTTGAGGCTTCTAGAATGCGGGCCAGGAAATCATCTTGTTCTGGGGATAAACCACTTTGGGTGAGGGCATCTGTATAGGCCAAAATAACAGTTAAGGGAGTTTTTAGCTCATGCGAAATCAACATTAAAAAATCGGATTTGGCTTTGTCTAAAACGCGTAGCTTTTCAGCCATTTCAGAACGTTCGATGGCTTGTTTGAGATCAAGTTTCAAGCCTTCATTATCCCAGGGCTTGGTAAGATAACGATACACATGTCCGCGGTTAATGGCATCGATCACAGCTTCAATGTCAGAATATCCCGTGAGTAAAAAACGCATGGCATGGGGGGCAATGGCAATAGACTTTTCAAAAAACTCAACCCCCGTCATGTCTGGCATGCGTTGGTCGCAAAGGATAATTTGGGTATCTGTATTTTTTTGAAGATGCTTTAAGCCTACTTTCGGGTCTGTGAAGGTGGCAACATCGTAGTCTTTGTGCAAGATCCTCTCTAAGGCTTTTAAGACCTGAGGCTCATCGTCGATGATTAAGATTTTACACGTCTCCATGCTCTAATTATCGGAAAACACACAGGAATTCTTGAATTTCCCATGGGTGCCTAAGAATTAGACAAAAAACTAAAGTTTGGGGGATTTTAGATAAGCTATTGAAATTACTATGTGTTTTAGGTGTCATCTCTTTCGCCAGGGAAGCGGTGCCTAGGGATCGAACAGTTCCAGGCGTTCTCATCTAATTTTAAGAATTATGTTAAGTTATCAATATTGCTTATGTTTTTGGGTCATCCCACCACATGGCACGACCCTTGCTCTATATAAAAGTAACGAAAGGTATCGAAGGTATCGAAACCAGGTTCTATCTATATATGATGATGACGATTGTTTATAAATTTGTATCGAATGCTGAAAAAGGAGTGGTTATGAAAAACCTCAAATTCAAATTCTTATTCATGTTGTTTTTAGGGATCACGCTTGTGGTGCCGGTGAATTTTGCTTTTGCAATTCCACCGCTTGCAGTGGATGAAGTTGGTGCGGGCGTAGATCTTGATATCCAAAAGGTTCGCGCGCAAAATGAAATTAACACTTTGAAAGATAAGCTTTTTTATTATGTTAGAGACTCATATGCCCCCAAAATGCGAGATGCATTTTATACGCTGTGGTCTTACGTTCCATTCGCAGGCGATGATTATTATACAGAATTTGGAGGGGCAGGCGTAGAAGTTCAAAAAACGTTTGAAATGCTTCAAGAGCAAAAGAAAAACGGGCGTCTGTCTGAATCGGATCTTCAAAAATTTAACAAATATCGAGAAGTCGCAACCAAGAATGCAAAACTTCTTTTTTCATTGGGAAATGATTTAAGATCCAAAATTAATTTATACAACAAAAAATTTCATGCTGGTGATGTATCATCTTCAGAATATGCGGATGTGGAACAAGTTTTAAAAGATGTTGGATTTGATGAAGATGTAGCGAACACAGCCTTGGTTTTAGGATTTTCAAAGGCAGGCGATCGTCTTAAATTTAAGACGACAGGATGGTCTCGTACTGCCAGTGGGGCATTGGACATGAGTGAACTTGACTCACTTTTGGGTGAAGATGATGCTGGTTCTAAGAAGAAAACTGCGTCTTCTGATCGTTCTTGGTATATGGAAGATGACGACGCTGACGAAGATAAAGACGAAACCAATATTGCATGTCCAGAGTGTGAAAAAGAATCCAATACACAATTTTGGACACGTACAGTTTTAGGAGCGGTAGGCCTCATTGGTGCAGGTGTTATGGCTCGTCAAAATTATATTGATAATAAGCGTGCTAGAAATCAAGTCTTTGGGATGATGGATCAGTATCGTGCGCAAGGTAGAAACCCATATGTGTTGATGCCCCTTGCACAACAAGTCATTGCCAGACAGCCTTTTGATTTCTTGGGTGGTGTTTTGCCTCCTGTCATGATGATGCTTGCTGGCCCCAGTGGAAATGCAACACGTGGAGAGTTTATGGCTGCGCAACAACAACAGCAACAGAATCGATTGTTTGTTGAACTCATTCGCCAACAACAACAGGGCACAACGAGCGTTTCTCGCAATCAAACAGAAACGATTCAATACGATAGAAAAATTCAAGGTCTGCGTGATTTATCAAAAGCTTTTCAAAATGCCTTTGATCCAAATGCTTTTAATCACCTCTTTGACCAAGTGGGTCGAGAACTTCGTGGTGGCATGGACGAAAGACAATATAATGAGTACATCAAAGAAATGTCGAATTTTGCGCAAGTTGCCGGGCAGTATCAACAGTTTGTCGGAACTGCGTTGCAAGGGCTGGATCAAATGAAACTCATTATGAATGGTTTGGCACAAGGTGCAAGAAACATGGATCAAGATGTAAATGGTAACGGTGGTGTCACCTATACGCGTCAGCGTACGGTGAGTGATAATTCTAGCTCTAATTTTTCTGGACAAGGACAGTCGGTTGGCCCCAGAGGAGGTTTTCAGCCCGGGAATGCTGTCAATGGTGGTGGATGGAATGTCCAAGCCCGAGGTGGTAATGGCCGCGTTGGGGTCGGTGTTCGTGGCGGAATTCAGTAAGTTTTTTCCCAAGTTCGAGTGGATTTGAAGTTGATCTGAAGTTGAATCTGGCTAGGTGGAAGTTGAAATGGTGTTGAGACTCAAGTTGAAGATGGTGTTCAAAGTTGGTGTTGTGTTTCAGTTTGATCGTTAATAGAACCTGTTTACTTGGAAGGGCTAGAGCCATAAAAGCTCTAGCCCTTTTTTATAGAAGTCGAAGTAGAAGTCATCCTGAGCCCGAAGGGCGAAGGATCTAAGAGGTTAATATGTTTCGAAAAATAATTTTTATTTTTAGTTTTCTTTTTCTTTCTACGGTTTTATATGCCCAATCCAAAGATATTCAAATTCGTATTCTTAAAAACGCCCCCATCTATGCTTTAAAGCCTGCTCAAAATGGCTATCA
Organism: Deltaproteobacteria bacterium RIFCSPHIGHO2_02_FULL_40_11; assembly: GCA_001798105.1. Lineage (GTDB taxonomy): Bacteria > Bdellovibrionota > JACOXK01 > 2-02-FULL-40-11 > 2-02-FULL-40-11 > 2-02-FULL-40-11. Next base: position 10,857 of record MGRI01000050.1, on the reverse strand, counting down.
ATTTGTCATACAAGATTTTGACCAAGACTTATTTGAAATGCTTTTAGGAGAGGTGAAATTTGCGAAAGAAAATGAGCAAGGTGTTATTTTGGCGGAACAAGCTCTGATCTCTCGTTTGGAAGAGCTGAATGGAGAGCGGTTTTATAAAGTAGGGTTGGGATTGTACATCCCTGAAAGCTTTATAGAAGTGATTGCGCCTGAAGAAATAGTTGTAACCGTGTCTGATGAGGGGAAAGAAGTCCCTGCGTACGCCCATACCTGTGCCACAGGGGTGTGTTATGAAAAATTAAAAACCCCCATGCATTTAGAAACCATTTCAAATACCGTGGGCGATGTAAAACTTATTTTAAGTGATCTCGACCCAAATTTAATTTTACAAGCTGAAAAATGTTTGGGCGAAAATTGCTTAACCCAAGACGAAAGACGTTCTGTCTTAATTGGCCTGGTTGCACCCGATGCCCAAGATACTTATCAAAAATATGGCATTCCCGCTTCGATTACAATTGCGCAAGCCATTCAAGAAAGTGGGTGGGGAAAAAAACCCATTCGAGAAGGAGAAGACCCCGAAACGCATCAAACCGTTCAAGCACATAACTTTTTTGGCGTCAAAGCCCGGGAAAATGAGCCTGCGGTTTTGGTGACAACGCATGAAGAACAAAATGGGAAGCGTGTGAAAGTTGTAGATCGATTTCGAAGATATAATAATTTAGGAGAGTCTATTGATCATCACGCCGAAGTTTTAGTGAGACAGCATTTTTTGGATAAATACAGAAAAAATGGATTTTTAGGGCGTGCAACAGATTTTTATGATCCTAAGACGGGAACGGTTCAGCAGTACTTTCGAGGGACAGAAGATATTACAAAGTTTTTAAATATCTTACAGCACCAGGTTTTAGACGAGAAGGGAAACCCCACAGAGTTTACCTATGCGACAGATTCCAATTATGTTTCTGGCATTTTGGGACATATCGATTTTCGAAAAAACCGCTTACAAAGATTTGACACGTTCGATGGTTTAGATCATAAATAATGGATGCCCTTCGAGCCTCCTAAAAAATTAACGCCCATGATGCTCCAGTACTTGGAGATCAAACAAAAACATCAAGATTGTATTCTCTTTTATCGCCTGGGCGATTTTTATGAAATGTTTTTTGAAGATGCCGTTACGGCATCTTCCATTTTAAAAATTACGTTGACCTCGCGCAGCCGAAAAGATGAAGAAAAAATTCCCATGTGTGGGATCCCGTTTCATAGTGCAGATCGTTACATTGAAAAACTGTTAGAGGCGGGTAAAAAAATTGC
>MGRI01000050.1:0-9549 GCA_001798105.1 Deltaproteobacteria bacterium RIFCSPHIGHO2_02_FULL_40_11 | reverse complement strand
TGAGCAGGTTTCAGATCCAAATCTTTCAAAAGGCATTGTCGAAAGAAAAGTTGTTCAAATCATTACCCCCGCGCTTACATTACACAGCACAAAACAAGAAGAACAAAACCACCTGGCTTCCATTTCGGTTGAAAAAAAAGAAAAACAAGACAGTTTTGTTTTAAGTTATTTAGATTTGGCAACGGGACAGCTTCGCTCTACCCACCTTTCTTCGGAGGAAAATCTGAGGGATGAACTGAGTCGTATCTCTGCCAAAGAGCTTTTATGGCCAAAACGTTTCCAAGAAAACCCAACATTACGCGTGATTCAAAAATTATATCCAAATTTACTCATCAATTTTTTACCGGAAACTGCGTATCGGCCACAGGGGATATTTAGCGACCATTTGGTTCAAAAGATAAAACCGGAACTTTGGCCCGCTGTTCATGCACTTTTTTATTATTTAAAAACAGCCCATTTTGAAAATGTACTGCATTTTCAAAATGTAGAGGTGTATGAAACCAAAAACTGCATGCACCTGGATGCTACAACCCTTCGCAATTTAGAAATCTTAAAAACCAATTACGACGGAAAATTTGAAGGGTCTTTGCTTTGGCTTTTGGATCAAACCAAAACCAGCATGGGGCACCGAAAATTAAGACAATGGGTTTTATATCCTTTAATTCAAGTACAAGACATTTTAGATCGCCAAAATGTGATTGAAAGCTTAACCCAAAGTCCAACGCTTTTAGAAGACATCCGGAAAGCGCTTTCAGAAGTTTCAGACCTAGAAAGAATCTTAAGCCGCTTAACACTCGCCTCTGCCAATGCCAGAGATCTTTTGGCCCTGGGGGCGTCTTTAAAAAAGGTGCCGGAGCTGAATGTGTTTTTTGAAAAACTTACGGGACATTATTTTAAAACCCGGTTTTTCCCCTTTCATGATTTAACGGGTCTTTTAGATCGCGCGATTCAAGAAAATCCGCCACTGGCGTTAAAAGAAGGGGCTCTCATTCAAAAGGGCTATGATGCTCAGCTTGATGAACTGATTCACCTGTGTGAAAATGGAAAATCTGCACTTTTAAATCTGGAAGCCCAAGAAAGACAAAAAACGGGGATTTCCTCTTTAAAAGTAAGATACAATCAAGTCTTTGGGTATTATATCGAAGTTACAAATGTCCATTTAAAATCTGTGCCGAGTCATTATATTCGAAAGCAAACGTTGGTGAATGCAGAACGTTTTATTACAGAAGAACTGAAAGAGTTTGAAACAAGGATTTTATCGGCCACTGAAAAAAGAAAAAAATTAGAATACGAAATTTTTGAAAATATTCGAAGTCAAATTTTAGAAAAACTAGCGCCGCTTCTGAGTTTGGCTTCAAAGCTTTCTGAATTGGATGCCTTTTGTGCGCTTTCAAAAGTGGCTTTGGCGTATCGCTATACAAAACCAGATGTTTCTTACAGATATTATTTTGATCTTCAAGAGGCCAGGCACCCAGTGATTGAAAGAACGTTAAAAGAAAGATTTATCCCGAATGATATTCATCTGGATGAAAATCATTTTTTAATGGTGATTACAGGTCCCAATATGGCTGGGAAATCGACGGTCATGCGTGAGTTGGCGCTGATTTCACTTTTGGCCCAAATCGGATCTTTTGTGCCGGCCTCCAAAGCCGAGCTGGGGATTGTAGACCGCATTTTTACACGCGTGGGGGCGCACGATAATTTATCCCAAGGGGAATCCACCTTTATGGTGGAAATGAAAGAAACGGCGCATATTTTAAAACACGCTACCAGCCAAAGTCTTATTATTTTAGATGAAATTGGAAGAGGCACCTCTACCTTTGACGGGGTGAGCATTGCCTGGGCTGTGGCCAATTACATACAGTCTCAAATTAAAGCCAAAACGTTGTTTGCTACGCATTATCATGAACTTACTTTTTTAGAAAAAGAACTGAAAGGCGTTACCAACTTTCACATCGCGGTTCAAGAAGTGGGGCAAGAAATTGTCTTTTTGCGAAAGCTTTTACCCGGAACGATTCAACGAAGCTATGGCGTAGAAGTTGCCCGGCTTGCAGGTCTGCCGCAAAGCGTCATTACCAGTGCCAAAACCATGCTGAAAAACCTGGAACATAAGAGCCTAAAACATATGCATCCGGGTCAGAAGGGGGTCAGACCCCCTTCAACTTACGAAGAAAAGGCTCTTCATAACCAGAACCTTCTTTTTGAGTTTAAGGGGGTCTGACCCCTTTCTAGCTGGGGTCTGACCCCCCTGTCAAAATGCTTGTCATTCGGGTGCCCATTTTTGTCTCCTGGGGCGTTTCAAAAGGGCCTCTAAAGCCGCCTAAAAATTGTAAGTTATTGAAATTACTAATCTTTTTTAAGATTAAAATCTTGGCATACTCCTTGCTATTTATAAGAGTGAGGGTGTCGGACAATCCGCCCTTCAGGAGTATTAAGATGAAGAAAGTAAGAGTAATTTTAGTTTTAGCAGGTGTTTTGGCAGCTATGCTCATGGCCTCTGGATGTGGCGATGATGTTGCATCTGTGTCAAAAAAGGGCCAGCCAGGGTTTGATTTGACAGAGCTTGATTCAGACGTCTTAAAAGCCATTCCCCTTTTACCCGGCGCTACCCACGTTTTAGGGGGGCAGCTCACACAAATTTTAAATGAACAAGATTATGCTCTGATTGCCCCATTCGATTTTACAGGGGTTCAAAGTTTAAAGAAAAAACCTGAAATCAGACTGGATTTGATTGTAGAGCCCTCCATGGGATGGATTATGGATGGAAAGATTACAATTATTGGCGAAGATAATCTCGGAAGATTTTCATATGAGGCTAGGTGTTTAGAGTTTCCGGATGCTTCATTTCAATTTGCCCATCCCCCGTGTGGTGCGCTTACAGAAGAGGGGCATTTTGAAATCGTTCTTTTTGATTCCGTTGGAAAAATGGAGTTGCAAGGGCAACTCGAAGAAAATCTTGTAAAAGGTTCAATGGTTTTGGATGGCAATGATGCCAATCCACTTGGAAATTTTGAATTAAACATTCAAAAAGTAGGCGGGGCAGAATATGGCCCTTCCCAAATGAATTAAGTAGGAGGAAGTGATGAAAATGTTACAAAAATTATTGAATGGTGTCATGGTTGTCATGGTACTGGCATTGTTTGTAGGTTGCGGTGATAGCTTAAACCAGGAAGAAGAAGCGGGTCCACAGGGAATACAGCCTGGACAGACGTATACACAAAATACGAGTGGTGTCGGTGCTTCTGGCATTGAACAGCTTTTAGGGAAAAGACAAGCCGGGATGTTTGATGGCGTTGCAGTGGAAAATCTTCAACAGCCAACGACATACAATCCCAATTTTATTTATCCAGAGCAAAGACTTTGGCATTCACGTATTGAGATTTTAAATACAGATGGTCAAAATGTGGATCCTAGATCTTTTACTGAGATGAATCCCCCTCAAGCTGGAACGACACATATTCGAATCACGCTCATTAACGATCAAAACCATGCAGAGCGTTATGTCGTTGAAGGTTCTGTTTGGGTGCTTTCAGATAGTTTATCGATCATAAATGATCACACTTATGGACCCCTTCGAAAGTATGAAACCACAGGTGGGACTTCATTATTCGACATTACTTTTGGAGAGGGTGGAACGACCACAGGCCCACGGTTAGGGTTTGGTATGCAAGCCGGCCGCATTGTTGGACATGGCAAGGTTCTGATTACAGGGTCTTTTGGAAAGCACATCCTTAGATTTTAATTCTAACATACACACAACATCCACGGCGGGTTTGAGTCGATTGACTGAAACCCGCCGTTTTTTTTAATATCCTGCTAGCAAGTCCTATTTTTTTTATGCTATGCTGGGTTCCATGGCCGTTGAAACCGATTGGTTGGTAGAAGCTTTTTTAGATACCGTCAAAGTCGAAAAAGGACTTTCTTTAAATACAATTGAATCCTATCAAAGAGATCTCAGTAAATTTAGCGCTTTCACCCAAAAGAAATATCCCAAAAAAAGGTTTTTAAGCCTTGAAAAAGAAGCTGTCCTGGCGTTTTTGGTCCATTTACACAAGCAAAAGCTTTCTTCTAAAACCATTGCCCGGCATCTGGTCACGCTGCGTGTGTTTTATAAGTATTTATTGTCTTCTGGGCATGTGAAACAAAATCCTACACAAGATGTGGAATCGCCTAAAATTTGGCGAAAATTGCCAGAATTTTTGACGCTTTCTGAAATCGACCAGCTTTTAACCCAGCCCGATCTCGCAACCACACAAGGCATCCGAGACCGCGCCATTTTAGAATTACTGTATGCCTCTGGCCTTCGGATTACAGAACTGGTCACTTTAAAAACAGCCAATCTTCATTTTGATACAGGCTATTTAAAAGCCAAAGGGAAGGGGGCGAAAGAACGCGTGGTTCCTTTTGGGGGCTCTGCCAGGCGGTATTTGGAAAAATACATCGATAAAGTTCGCCCAGAGCTAGACCCAACCCAATCCAATCCTTCGCTTTTTCTTTCAAAACTGAAACGCAAAATGAGTCGCCAAAGCGTGTGGATGCTTTTAAAAAAATACGCGCTTTTAGCAGGGCTCAAAAAAAATATTTTTCCCCATATTTTAAGGCATTCCTTTGCCACCCATATGCTTGAACGCGGAGCTGATATTCGTGCCGTACAAATGATGTTGGGGCATGCGGATATTTCTACCACTCAAATTTATACCCATGTCACCAAAGAGCGCCTGCATGAGGTGTATAAGAAATATCATCCGAGATCGTAATGGAAGAAAAGATTTTCCAGTTTTTGATTTACTATCCCATCTTTTTGATTTCCTTGATTGTGCATGAAGTGTGTCATGGCCTGGTGGCGCTTAAAAAAGGAGACCCCACGGCCAAATACATGGGGCGCCTCACACTCAATCCCTTAAGCCATATGGATCCCGTGGGCACTGTCATTTTCCCAATTTTAGCTGTGTTTACGGGCTTTATTCCTTTTGCCTGGGCCAAACCCGTGCCTGTAAACCCCATGAATTTTAAAAATAGAACAGAAGACATGTTTTGGGTGGCCTTGGCAGGCCCTGCTTCTAATTTTGTCTTGGCCTTTTTTGCAGCCTGGATTTATGGGATGACTGTAAAATATGGGCAAGGGGTTTTCAGCCCACAGACCATCCACATTATTTTAGATTTAAGTAAGCTGGCGCTGATTTTAAACTTAGCACTTTTTACGTTTAATTTACTTCCGATTTCGCCCTTAGATGGTTCCAAAATTATTGGCCGATTTTTGCCCTACAACATTCGACATGTTTTTGAAGAATTAAATCCCATGTATGGTATGATGATTTTACTAGCGCTTTTTATGACAGGGCTCATTCGCCTGATTTCAATTCCGATTTTTGCATTGGCGAATTTGCTTTTACAATTGTTTCGATTTTAGGAGCTTACGATGACGAAAAAGAAAATTGTGGTGAGCGGCATTCGATCCACAGGCCCCCTGCATGTCGGCCATTATTTTGGGGCGCTTAAAAGTTGGATTGAACTGCAAGAAAAATATGAATGTTATTTTTTCGTGGCCGATTGGCATGCCTTAACCACGGATTTTAAAGATCCCTCTCAAATTAAAACATATCTTCTAGATAATGTCAGCGATTGGCTGGCTTTGGGGGTGGATCCCAAAAAAGCAGCTTTGTTTATTCAATCCAGCGTTCCTGAGCATGCAGAATTGTATTTGGCGCTCAGCATGATTACGCCGCTGGGCTGGTTGGAACGAAACCCAACCTATAAAGACCAAAAAGAAGCTTTGAAGCATAAAGATTTATCCAATTTGGGGTTTTTGGGATACCCCGTTTTGCAGGCGGCAGATATCGCCTTGTATCAGGGGGAGCTTGTCCCTGTGGGGGAAGATCAGGTGCCGCATTTAGAACTGAGTCGGGAAATTATTCGTAGGTTTAATCATCTATATGGAGAAACTTTGGTGGAGCCGCAACCCATTTTAAGTGCATCTCCTCGGGTCTTAGGCTCTGATGGCCGAAAAATGAGTAATAGCTATCAGAACGCTGTTTTGCTTTCTGACCCAGAAGAAGTGGTTACCAAAAAGGTCATGACCTATATGACAGATCCCGCCCGGAAGCGTCGTCAAGACCCCGGCGATCCTAAAAAATGCCCGCTTTATAGCTTGCATGAGCTTTTTACCGAAGAAAAAACCCTCAAAGAGGTTGATCTTGGGTGTAGAACTGCTAAAATAGGCTGTGTTGATTGTAAAAAAACATTACTTCAACGTCTTACCCCCTGGCATCAGTCGTATACAGAAAAAAGAAAAGCTTTAAACCCAAAAACCGTTCAAAAGGTTTTGGATGAAGGGCAAAAGAAGGCAAGTGCCGTTGCCCAAAAAACAATGACGGAAGTCAAAAAGGCGTTAAAAATTTTATGAGCTATTTTATTCAATTAGACACGTTTGAAGGCCCGCTGGACTTACTCCTTTATCTGATTCGCAAAAATGAAATGGATATTTGCGAGATTGAGATTTCTAAAATCACCCAGCAGTATTTGGATTTTATCAATGCCATGCGTGTTTTAGATGTCGATTTGGCCAGCGAATTTATTGTGATGGCGGCCACCCTCATTTACATTAAATCGAAACTCATGCTGCCCAAGCCAGAACTTGAAGAAGGCGAGGTGGAGGAAGATCCCAGAGAGGCTTTGATTCGGCGCCTCTTAGAATACCAAAAATACAAATGGGCCGCTGAAGAACTGGAGAAAAAACCTTATTTGGGGGAAGACATTCATCGCGTACAAATTTCTCAAGAACACGTGGAAGTAGATTTTGATCCCCAAACAGGATTAAAAGAAGTGGGTGTTTTTGAGCTGGCCTTGGTCTTTCATGATATCTTAAAACGTTCGCAAAAAACCTATCACGAAGTCGAATACGATGTTTATAATATTGAAGATAAAATTTTAGAAATGGTTGAAATTTTAAAATCGAAGTTCAATGAGCGCGTTTTGTTTCACACTTTGTTTTCAAAAGAGGCCTCAAAGGGAGAAATTGTCGTTACTTTTTTAGCAATTTTAGAATTAACCAAAATGGGGTATTTTCAATTGTTTCAAGCAAACTTTGGATCCGAATTATACGTTAAAACCATAAAATCTTTTGACCAATTTCGATTGGATCAAATGGAATTGACAGGGTAGGAGAGCCTCATGCAAAAAGAACAATTACAGTCGATCTTGGAATCTTTAATTTTTGCCTCAGATCGTCCAGTGAGTTTAAAAAAACTGGCAGAATGGATGGATCAATCTTCCACTTCAGAAATTCAAGAAGCATTGGATGCGCTGGGTCAAAAATATAAGACGAACGAACATGGGATTCAGTTGGAGCAGGTCGCAGGCGGATTTCATTTTAGAACCAAAGTTGAAAATAAAGCCTGGGTTCAAAAAATGATGGAACAAAAGCCCATTCGAATGAGCCGCGCGCAACTTGAAACCTTGGCGATGGTGGCTTACAAGCAGCCTGTGACTCGAATTGAAGTCGATGAAATTCGAGGCGTGGATAGCTCGCATATGATGCGCACCCTTTTGGATCGAAAGCTGATTAAGATTGTAGGCGTAAAGGAAGTCCCTGGGCGACCGCTCTTATATGGCACGACAGACGATTTTTTAGAGTTTTTTAATCTGAAAGACTTAAATGACATGCCATCTTTGGAGCAATTAAAAGAATTAAAAGGGGATCCTGAAGCTAAGTCTGATGTAAATTTATTTGCCAGTGATTCATTGCCGGAGAGTGCAGAGGCTGAGCTTTCAAGCCAAGAAGGGGTGTCTCCATCAAATGATGAAGAATTAGAATAAACCCTCTTTAATCTTCTTCGAATTTGAAGAGATCTTCTGGTTCATTTGCCTCAATTTTAAAAAGCCACGTTTTTCCCTTCGCGACTTCTTGCGGAAAAGCCTCATTGACTTCTAAAATTAAACCAGAAATGGGGGCGTGGATGACAAGATCGTCGTCTGAGCCAAAGATCGTTACAATTTCATCCCCTTGAGAGATTTCATCTCCCTCTTCAGGGAAATCAAGATCTTCAATATCTCCAATTTGCGCCAAAAGACGTTTGTCAAAACTTAAAACCAAAACATCTTCTTCAACCGATAAAATTTCAATTGGATCAGACATATTTTTTATAAGTAATATTTATAGCCTATACATTTATAGATGAGCTTTGCAACTGCAAAATCACCATGGACCAGCCCTGGGATTGGCATAAGCTCTACAAAGTCACATCCCACAACATTTTTATTTTTAAAGATTTCTCGCAAAATATCAAGTGTTTCGTAATATCCCAGCCCGCCAGGTTCAGGGGTTCCGGTGGAGGGAACCAGGGTGGGGGAAAGCCCATCGACGTCGATGGTAACGTATACGTCTTGGGTCAGGTGTTTTAAAAGATCTTTGGGATTGAAGCCCGTTTTCTGTGTTTGAAAGTCATAATACACGGGGACTTTGTTTTCATTCACATACAGTCTTTCTTCTTCACACATGCTGCGAATCCCAATGGAGACGGTTTTTTTGCAAGACTTTCGCATCAAATATAAAACACTGGCATGGCTATAGGGATTCCCCTCATAGGCTTCGCGCATGTCTGTGTGGGCATCAATATGGAAAATAGAAAGATTAGGATATTTTTCAAACAAAGCTTCAAACATGCCATAAGAGATGGTGTGTTCGCCGCCCAACATGATGGGGAATTTCCCATCTTCTAAAACTTTTTTTGTTTTTTCATAGAGCATCTTGCAGGCCGTTGGGGCATCGGTTTTGGAAAAATCAAATGTCTCTAGGGTGTGAATGCCCTGTGTGTGGCAATCTCTGGCAAGCTCAATATCGTAGAGCTCAACTTGTTGAGAGGCTTCTAAAATCGCTTTTGGCCCAAGCTTTGTGCCTTCCTGATAGCTGGTTGAAGCTTCAAAGGGAGCTGGGAGAATGACGGTTTTTGCTGTCTTATAATCTGAAAACCGTGGCTCTAGGCCTAAAAAATTTTGATCAGCAGTGTGCATTGTTTAAGGAACAAGAATGGCAGCTGCAATACTTGTGGTCCAGAGTGCTTTTTTATTACCAATTGCAGATTGTGTAATGTTTCGTGTGGTAACAATTTCGTCTTTCAATTTCCATTGGTCTTTACGTTCGTCGTAATTTTTATCCACGTCAAATTCAATTCCCAAAGTTGTTGCAAGCATTTCTGCTGCTAAATCTTCTGCATAATCGCCAGCGTCTTTTTCAGTTTGTCCGTAAGGATGATGTTCCGAGAGATATCCAAATTTTGAGCTGTCTTTCGGAATGGCGCATCCAATCGAAGAGGCAATGAGTCGATTGGGTTCATTTGTGTAATTTTCCGCAAGGACTGCAAAGACGACTTGGCCGTGATGTAATTTTTCAACGCCTTTTTTTGCGGAGATAATTTTACAAAAAGGAGGAAAGATTGAAGATACGCGGACCAAGTTATAGGATGCAATCCCAGCTGCACGCAATGCCCATTCAAATGATGTGAGCTTTGCTCGGTGAACGCCAACGCCTTTTACGAAAAAAATTTCTTTTGC
>MGRI01000049.1 GCA_001798105.1 Deltaproteobacteria bacterium RIFCSPHIGHO2_02_FULL_40_11 | reverse complement strand
AAGTAGTATAAATTAATGTATCCATCTTGTCAAATATTTATACCACTTTAAACTCAGCCATAGCTCAATTTTTTCCTTGAAATATGACCTAGATCATATCCATAATACATACACTTTTGTAATCTTTTTTTGAGCGTAAATGCTTAGATCTGAAATAAGGGGGGCATGGCATGGGAAAAATTTTAATAGGGTTTGTGATCAGTTTATTTTTGATGGGCTGTAAGGGGGGTAAAAACCTACCCGTTGAAGAGGCCATTTTAACCCATGCCCCAGATGTGCCGCCTGTCATTACCCGAACCCATTCGACAAAAGTAAAAGTTCATTTAGAGGTTCGAGAAGTGGAAGGGGAATTGGATTCAGGGGTGAAATACACGTTTTGGACCTTTGGTGGGAAAGTGCCCGGAAAGTTCATTCGTGTGCGAGAAGGAGATACCGTTGAATTTCACTTGGCCAATCATCCCACAAGTAAATTGCCTCATAATATCGATTTACATTCAGTAACGGGCCCAGGGGGTGGAGCCACCAGTTCTTTTACAGCCCCGGGACATGCTTCTCAATTTACATTTAAAGCCATGAACGCAGGGCTTTATATTTATCATTGCGCAACGGCCCCCGTGGGAATGCATATTGCAAATGGCATGTATGGTCTAATTTATGTTCAACCCAAAAAGCCACTTCCAAAAGTGGACCGAGAGTATTACGTGTTACAGAGTGATTTTTATACAGAGGGAAATTTTGGAGAAAAGGGGCTTCAACCTTTTTCCATGGAAAAGGCCATCAAGGAAGACGCAAGCTACGTTGTGTTTAATGGATCTGTCAATGCTTTAACGGGAGATCAGGCTTTAATTGCCAAAGTAGGAGACACCGTTCGGCTTTTTGTTGGAAATGGCGGCCCCAATTTGGTTTCTTCCTTTCATGTGATTGGTGAAATTTTTGATAAAGTGTACACCGAAGGAGGCATTCATCCCAACCAAGAAAATGTACAAACCACATTGGTTCCTGCAGGCGGATCTGCCATTGTCGAATTTAAAATGGATGTGCCAGGGACATTTATTTTAGTAGATCACAGTATTTTTCGTGCGTTTAACAAAGGGGCATTGGGCATGCTCAAAGCTTCTGGAGAAGAGCGTAAAGAAATTTATTCTGGAAAAGAAGTGGATGAGATTTATCTAGAATCCAAAGCAGATATTATTCGGGAAGAAATGCAACCCGGTAACGAAGCCCCCAAAGTAGAAGCTCCAAAAGAAATCTCTCGAAATTTAGGGGAGCGTCTTTTTTCAAATTCTTGTGCCATGTGTCACCAAAGTAAAGGGCAGGGATTACCTGGTGCGTTTCCGCCTTTGGCGAAGTCGGATTATTTAATGAACATTGCGGGTAGGGCGGATCGATCGGAATTGGTAAAAATTGTTGACACGGGGTTATCAGGAAAAATTGTTGTAAATGGCAAAGAATATAATTCTGTGATGACGCCTGTTTCAGGTCTTTCAGATGAAGACTTAGCAGCTGTATTAACCTTTGTGACAAATGCCTGGTCCAATAATGCCAAAGCGTTTACAGCCAAAGAAATTCAAGCGTATCGTGCACACCTTAAAAAATAAAATCGTTTTGATCTGTAGCATGGCAGGATTTTGTGTGCCGCTACAGATTTGTGCGCAATCTGTTTTGATTGAGGCTGGGAATTTTACGCCCCTGTATGGTGTAAAACCCGATCAAAAAGAAGTCCATGTGAAGGCTTTTCGTCTGGATGTGCATCCTGTGACCACCCAAAAATTCCATGAGTTTTTAAAAGCACACCCAAAGTGGTATCCTAAAAAAATCTCTAAAATTTTAGCAGACTCAGAATATTTATCGCATTGGGAAAAAGGAATGTATCCCAAAGAGGAGGCTTTTTCTCCTGTGACAAATATTTCTTGGTTTGCAGCCCATGCGTATTGTCAAAGTCAAGGCGGGCGGCTTCCAACGGTTTTAGAATGGGAATATGTGGCCGCTGCCAGCGAAACAAAAAAAGATGCATCTCGTGATCCAAAATTTTTAAAAAAACTTTTAAGTTGGTATTCAAAGCCTTATTCTGGAAAACTGAGCAATGTGGGAAAAGAAAAACCCAATTTTTGGGGTGTGTATGACATGCATGGTTTAATTTGGGAGTGGACCCAAGATTTTAATTCTGTATTTGTTACAGGGGATAATCGGCAAGATAAAGACAAAGTCAAAGCGCTTTTTTGTGGGGGAGGAGCCTTGGGGGCTTCCAGCAAAGAAAACTATGCTGCCTTTATGCGCTATGCGCTTCGAAACAGTGTGCAAGGAAAATATACGCTCATTAATTTAGGATTTCGCTGCGCGTATGATCGTGATGTCATTCCCCGCGAAAGCGGGGAATCTAAAGAAAATAGATGAAAACAATATGGATCATATTTTTATTTCTTTTTTCAGTGCACGTTTTTGCGCAGGGCTCTATTTACGATTTAGAAACTTCGTGGAAAAATTCTAAGAATGAAACCATAAAATTTTCTGAGTTTCAGGGGAAGCCTGTGGTGCTTGCCATGGTGTATACAAGTTGTCCCCATACCTGTCCTTTAATTGTTGAAAAATTAAGAGAAATTTATGCGTCTTCAGGTTTGAAAGAAGATGAGATCCATCTTGTTTTAATGACGTTTGATCCCGAAGTGGATACGCCCGAGATCCTTTCCCAGTTTAAAGCAAAGAAAAACATACATCAAAAAAACTGGAATTTTTTACAAGGTTCCCTTGAGACAACACGCATCATGTCTGTGCTGCTCAATGTAAGCTATCAAAAAGATGAAAAGACGGGGGTCTTTACGCATGACAATAAAATATTTTTAATCGATCCCAAGGGTGAAATGATTGAAACACTTTCAGGCTTAGATCAATCCATTCAACCCATTATTCAGAAACTTTCTAAACGCAAAAGTTTGCTTCAAAAAATAAAATCTTACTTTAAAAATCTATTTTAAAAACCTTCCAGACAGAGGTCATCCCCGATGGATTCATGCGCTTCATGGCTCGGAGGCGGCGTGTCTTGCGACACGGCGCCTCCGAGCTTTACTGATACGCATTGAATCCATGGGGATGACCTCTGTCTGGCAGGTTTTCATCGTTACTTCTGCTCGCGTAGTTGGGGGATTTGTGTTTTTACGAACTTTAAGTATAATTTAAGTATAAGTGGGACGTAAGTTGTTTTAAGACACATTTTTAGTTAACCTGTTGAAATTATTGAGTATTTTATATGTCAGAAGGAAAAAAATGGGTTCGCAGAACCCAGTATCTCATTAATCGAGGTTTTCAGCTTCGGTATATGGGTGTTTTTGTAGGAGCCGCTTTTTTGACGTCTTTGGTCATTGGCGGGGTGCTTTATTATATTGTCGAAATCAATTGGGTTTTACAGGTTGAGCGTGGTTTACATCTTGTGCCAGAGGCAAGCGTACTTTTAGACCAGCAACGCTTTATGATTCTTATGACATTTTTTGTGTCTTTATTTGTATTGGGTGGGGTGCTGTCTTTGTGGGGCTTATTTTTAAGCCACCGTGTGGCAGGCCCTGTTTTTGCTTTAAGTCGAAGGATGCAAAATATTTCATTGGAGCAGGATTTGGTGACGCCCCTTTATCTTCGTGAAAAAGATTCACTGAAAGAGGTGAGAGATTTTTTAAATGAAACGATGAAAACTTGGGCTCAGGAAGTACATGAAGAAATTCTTTTTTGGCGCTCTATCGGTGAAAATTGTAAAGCTGCCACAAAAGAACATCCCGACTTGGAAGAAGGATGCAAACATCTGGGGCGAAAAATTGAAGCTTTTATTATGGATAAAGAAAAATGGTTAAGAACAAATCATTTATAGTTTTATTGATCTTGGGATTTTTAGCGATTGTGCTTGTCTCAGGTGTGGACGTTGTGTTTTCTCAAAAAGCTGAAAAACGAAGTCCTGCGATGGTAAAGCCTGTCTCTTTAGAGGCGCAAAAAAATCTGGGACGTGTGTTCGAAAATATTGCAGCTCCCAGTATTGGTGACCAGGCACAGCGTTTATTGGAACCCAAAACGCAAGAGAAGCTTTCCAAATATGCGGATTTAATTGTTTCAAAAGTTGCCTTTCGGGATGAAAAAAATCCTTTATATATTGATGACCCAGACATGCACCGCATGCTTTGCTTTTTTGTAACAGGCTATGTGTATGCCGCAGAAGCGCAAGGCTTGCCACCTCAGGCGCAAATTTACCTGGTTTTTGAAAATGAATCCAATCGGGAAGAAAAACTGGAAGTTGAAATTAATAAAGTGCAAAGTGTATTTAACAGATGTCGTGATTTAGAGCTTCAAATTCAGTCTACGGGACTTGTTTATTTTAAATGGGACGTGACAAATTATTTAAATGGCATTCCTATAGAAAAGGAAAAATCAAAACTTTCCGAAATTCCAGAGGAATTTCGAGACGATCCTTTGCTTGCAAAAATGTATGAATCGGAGGCAAAAGGGGAAGAACGCTTTGCCGAACAACATCAGTTCGAAGATGAAATGACGATGATCTTTTTACAAGGGGTGCATCGTCAATTGTCTGCTGGCGAGGCGGATCCTTTAAAATTGGTTCAACAGTTTGTGAAACAGGCAGGACGAAAAGTTGCCCAAGACGCTTGGGAAGATCGGGCAGAAGTTTATCAGTCTTTGACGCGCGATGAAAAAAATATTTTTGCTGCCAATGCGCTTGAAAAAAACACAGCCAAACAATTGACGAACCTGGTGGCAGTGCCGAATATGACTACGGTTTCAAATACGGCTTTTCAAAAAGCCATTCGGTCTATTGTAGAGAGCGATATTAAGTTTAAGTATAAAGTCGGAAAGGACCTGATTTATGCGGGGTTTACGCTTAATTTTGAGTAATAAAGGGCCATTTTTTTTAGCACATGCCAAGCGGTATCTATTTTCAGGCACGCGGTCAAATTTCCCTGCGAGAAATTTGCCGCTCGGCACTCGCGCTCTCGCTTTGCTCGAACCATGCCCGCTCGCGCTCCGTGACGGCCTTCAAATAGATACCGCTTGGCATGTGCTAACAAGAGCAGCATTTTATTTTCTAATCTTTAGCGTATGCGCCCTCATGAATTTTCCAGCACAGGCAGTGGAAGATATTGTCAAAGAACCGCTGAAAAATGCGGGGTTGATGCTCATTGAAAAAGAAATGCTTCGCCTGTCAGATGCACCTAAAAAAGCGTGGTCGGAGGCAGAAAAGACAAAATATCGTGCCCTTTTATTTTTAGAAGATTATTTTTTAAATCGTGGGGTTTCGTCTTGGACCATGCGGGTCATGCATCGGCTGATTAAAATGCGAGACAATACAGACGACCTTAAGAAAAAAGCTTTTTTGGAATGTGAAGCGTGGCGTATTTTAGACCATGATTTAAAAAATAATGAGAAAAAAGAATTGCTTCAAAAATTAAAAGAAAAACGAAAGTATTCTCATCAAGATCATGTTTTATTTCGAAAAATTACTTCAGATAAAGTTTCAGCTTGTATCGATTACATTGATTCTAAATGGGTTTGGACAGGGCCCGAATACAAAGACCACCTCTATGATGTCAAAACACAAAATGCCATTTCTGCAACCCAATCTTTAATTAAGCTCAAAAGAGCAGGATTGAAGCCTGCTTCAGAATAAAAAAATTTATGTGCTGACATTTCCAGCCAACTGTGCTTCTTTTTTTTCTCTGAGTGTGTCGAGAGAGGTAAGCAGGGCTTCAATTTTTGAAATTTCTTGCGTATCTAGGTTTTGTTCTCTCATTTTTCGAATCAGTTCATCTAGGTCCTTTTTGATAAGATCAATTTTTTCAATATCGTTAATGGTCATTTTTCGGAGCGCATCAACCCATTGGTTAAAAGGGGCTTTTAATTGATTAAATTCGTCTCTTTTTCGAAGTTTCAAATAGGCGTTGAGATTCCCCATTTTGAGTTTCCCCATTTCACGGGTTAAGGCATAAAGGGGCCCTGCCATTTTATGGGACAGAAATATGCCAGCCACCAATAAAATAAGTGCAACGCTTAAGAAAGATAAAACCCAGGCTGCAAGAATCACTTTTTTTTCTTTTGCCAATAAAGACATGAATTCTGGATTTAAATGGACGTTATATTTTACAAAAACCAGATTATTGGCGTAAATCAATTGATAAATGACAATGCCAACTAATGCAGCTGAGATGAGGGCAATAAAAACCAAAAGTGCAGAAAAAATAAGCTGAAATTTGGGTTGGATAAGATATTTCGTTCGAAATTTCATTAGGGAGAAGGCGTCATGGGCGTTTTATACCCAATTTTCATTTCGTCAAAATAAACAATACTTTCACTTCCAGTATCATCAGAATCGCTCATAAATGCAATGGCGCCAATTTGATCATCTACTTCCTCTTCCCCAAAAAGTTCCATATAGTCTTGGTACACGTTTCTTTCCTCAAATTGCCAGCCCTTTTTTTCGCCCACTTTTAGAATTTTAAAGCGAATGCGGCTGGAAAGGGGGCTTTTGGAGTTGTCGCCTTCTTTATGTTTAGAATTGGGGGTATCCCAAATGTATTCAATGCATTTTGAAAAGATAAAAACTTTGGCAGGAAAGATTACGTATACTCTGGCCGGGTAATCATCTTCTTGAAATTTGGGATCGTCTGTTTTCTTTAAGAATTTATCCACTTTCCACTTCCAGCTAATATAGGGCCTTTGGGTTGGATTATAGCGATCTTTTTCACTAAATTCATAGTAAAGGCCACTGGCTGCGGCTTTAGAGTGGCCATGGACATAGGCTTCATTTCCGGCTTTTGCCAATTTATATTCCACTTTTCCTTTATGGAGTTTTTCTTTCCAAATCTTCATGACGCCTTCTTCAGAAAAGGTGAAATATTTGAAGAAGTCTGTAATGGCAGCATGGCCCATCTGACCTGAAAACATATTCAGCGTTACAAATATTAAAATGACACGAACGAACCTTTTCATCAGTAAAAGGATAGCAAAAATGCTTTATCGAGATCAACACATTTCAATAAGTAGGGAAATGGAGAATGTGTTGACAGCAATAGAGTCCTCTCGCTAAAGTATGCGTATAAAGCAGTCATTTTTAGGAGACCGTATGAAGCATACTTATGAAGTCGAAATTTTAGGACAAAAGTTTAATATTAAAAGCACCCAACCCAAACCCTATGTAGATAAAATTGTAAATTATGTCACTTCTAAAATGAAAGAACTGCATAAAAATTCAAAGGCTTTAACCGGACACCATGTGGCGATTTTAACATTACTCAATATTACAGATGAACTTTTTCAGTCAGAAAATGAGGTTCAAGCCTATAAAGAAAAAGTAATTCATCGTGCCAAAAACATTCTTCAAATGATTGATGCCCAGCCTTCAACATAAAAAAGAAGCGCTTCGGCAGCAACTTTTAAGCATTCGGAAAAAGCTTTCGCATCCAGAAATTCAAGCATTGAGTTTAGAAATTCAAAAGCAGGCCATTGAATTTCTAAAAACGGTTTCTAATCTTAAGTATGTAGGCCTTTATCTTCCCATTCAAAATGAAGTTGAAACAATAGAAATCCACGCCTTTTGTGTGCACCACAATATCCAACCTTTGTATCCCAGGATAGATCAGGCAATCAAAAAACTTTTATTTTGTGAAGTTTTAGATCTTACAACGCTCGTGGTGGGGGCTTATGGTATCTTAGAACCTGTCCAAGGACATCCAAACGTAGATTTTCAAAAGATCGATATCCTTTTTGTTCCTGGGATTGCATTCGACCGCTTGGGGAATCGCTTGGGGTATGGGAAGGGGTATTATGATCGAACGCTCTCTCAGGAAGCCCATATCAAAACCATTGGGTTGGCATATGATTTTCAGATTGTAAGTCATGTCCCGCATGGGGTAGAAGATATACCCGTGCAAAGGATATTTTCATGATACGCATCTTATTTATTGGAGACATTGTTGGAAAGCCAGGCCGTCAGGCGGCACTCAACATTGTTCCAAAGCTTATTAAAAAAGAAAAAATAGATTTGGTTATTGCCAATAGTGAAAACGCGGCAAGTGGGAAGGGCATTACAAAATCGGTTCTCAAAGATTTATTTGATGCTCGAATTGATGTCTTAACCTCTGGAAACCATGCTTGGGACAAAAAAGAAGGTATTCATTTGTATGATTCTGAAGAATTTCTTTTAAGGCCAGCCAACTATCCGCAATCGGGTCGGTTTCATGTTCCCGGTCGGGGCCATTTGGTGTTTGAAACCAAAACGGGCGTAAAAGTCGGCATTTTAAATTTAATGGGGCGTGTCTTTATGGATTCATACGATTGCCCTTTTCAAAAAGCAGATCTTCTTTTAGAAGAACTTCATAAAGAAACAAAAATAGTATTTGTCGATTTTCATGCAGAAACAACGGCAGAAAAAAAGGCCATGGCACTTTACTTAGATGGAAGAATTAGTGCTATTATTGGAACGCACACACACGTGCAAACGGCAGATGAGCAGGTTTTAAAAAATGGCACGGGGTTTTTAACAGATGCTGGCATGACCGGTCCACATGATTCTGTCATTGGGATGGCGTATCAAGAAGTCATCGAAAAATTTTTAACCCGCATGCCTAAAAAATATGAGGTTGCGAGCGGAGATGTTAAATTACAGGGTGTTGTGATGGATATCAATGAAACAACCGCAAAAACAGAAAGAATAGAAAGAGTCAGCATTGATGCGAACGCCTAAAGAGCAGCTTCAGGAAGTTTTACGAGGTACGGTAGATCTGGTCAGTGAAGCAGAACTTTTCAATAAGCTTTCCAAGAAAAAAAAGTTACGTGTCAAGCTTGGGGTGGATCCTTCTTCTAAAGATATTCATTTGGGACACACCGTGGTGCTTCAAAAATTACGGCAATTTCAAGATTTGGGGCATCAAGCCGTATTAATTATTGGAGACTATACGGCTTTGGTGGGAGATCCTTCCGGAAAACAAGCCACGCGTCCACAGCTTACTTTGGCGGAAGTCACAGACAATGCCAAAACATATTTCAATCAAGTGCAAAAGATTTTAAAGATGGATGCAGCTGAAATTCGTTATAATGGGGAATGGTTTACGAAATTGGCTTTTGTAGATGTCATCAAATTAGCTTCTAAAATGACCGTTGCCAGAATGCTTGAACGGGACGATTTTTCAAAAAGATTTAAATCCGGGCAATCGATTGCGATTCATGAATTTTTATATCCGCTGATGCAAGGCTATGATTCTGTCATGGTAAAGTCTGATGTGGAGCTTGGGGGCACGGATCAATTGTTTAATTTATTGGTGGGTAGACAGCTTCAAAAAGATGCTGGCCAAGATCCACAAGTCATTTTAACAACGCCACTTTTAGAGGGGACAGATGGTATTCAAAAAATGAGTAAGTCTTTGAACAATGCCATTGGCATTACAGAATCTCCAAAAGAAATGTTTGGAAAAATCATGAGCGTTTCAGATGAAATGATGTGGAAGTACACTGAGCTTTTAAGTAAAATTTCAGCCAAAGACTTGGAAGAAAAACAAGCTCAAGCAGCAGATGGAAAATTAAATCCAAAAGACGCCAAAGTAGATTTGGCACTTGAAATTGTTGAAAGGTTCCACGGCAAAAAAGAAGCCCAAATTGCCAAAACGCAATTTGAAGCCCTTTTTCAAAAGAAAGCCCTCCCCGATGAAATGGAAGAAGAAAAAGTGTCTTCCAAAGCATTGCCCATTTCTTTAATGAAACTTCTTGTGGATCTAAGGCTTGTCGCCTCAAATGGCGAAGCCAAGCGAATGATGAAACAAGGAGGAGTCTCTTTGAATCAAAAGAAAATAGAAGATCTCTCTTTCGAAATCAAATCCAAGGGTGAATATATTTTAAAAGTCGGGAAAAGAAAGTTTAAAAAAGTTATTTTTTCGTAATAGCAAGTACGTATTCCGTGCGTGGACATTTTTCAAAAAAGAAATCAATCATTCCACACTTTTGATGCCGCCCCAAAGGGGCTTGAATTCTCCATTGAAAGGAATACGTAGAAAGTTTTTCTTCGAACTTTTTTAGATGATCTACAGAAAGCCGAAGGGCAATGACATCTATAAAATCGGGGACTTCGTTTGGATTAAATTGCCAAATGTCTTGAAGCCAGCCGCTTCGATCGCCATAAACAAAAGCTCCCGGATCGGGGATGTCTTGGACAACAAGAACTCGATCTTTTGGATTTGTATGCGTTTTTAGCGCATGGCCTAAAACCATACCAGAACTGTCATAGCGCAATTCTTTATAGGTTTGTCGAAAAGCTAAAAATGTGAGGAGCACTAAAAGGACTGGGGGCAGCATCGGAGTCAGACGGAGGGCAGCCCCCCATCTGACCCCAGCGACCAGACCCACCGAAGCTAGAATAGATAAAAACGGAATAAACTTAAATTGATAATACGGGTTAATGTCATGCCCCTCTGTAAAAATTCCCATGGAAAGAAGCATCATAAAAATTCCTCCCATCAAAAGGGCATCTTTTCTTCGAATGACAGTACCCACAATTAAAAAGATAAAACCAAGATATGTAATACTGTATTTCGAAATTCTTTGAAACATGCGATCATAATATTCAAAACTTGAAAGTAAAAAATGGGTCCAATTTCCCCAATGCCACTGGGCGTGGATGGGGTTATCAATGGCAATCAGTGTGTAGCCGAGCCAAAAGGCAGGAATAAGTGCCGGGATGCCACAAAGCAATGTGATTTCAAGCCATGTTTTTTTCTGAAACTCCCAGCTCCTTTCTTGTAAGAACCATAAAAGCAAAGGAATCCAAAGCAGTGCCCCATAGTAGCGAAAAGCAGGGACAAGCATGCCAAAGAAAATCGAAAGGGCAAAAAATTTCTTTTGATTGGTATCTAGATATTTTTGTAAAAAATATAAAACCCCTAAAAAACTCGAAACCATGGCAGATTCCGCCATAAAATAAATGGAGTAATTCATTGTAATGGGAGAAACGCTCCAAAAAAAAGTAGCCCAAAGTGCGATGTCTTTTGAATACCGTCTTTTTGTAAATCCATATAAAAAGAATGTGCCCAAAATAAAAAAAGCTAAACTTAAAAACCGTCCTGTGAGCAAGCTTTCAGTTTGAAATACCTTCATAACGATGGCTGCAAAAAAATTAAAGAGTGGGAAGTCTTCGGTCCAGGGTCGGGGAGGTGAGCTTAGAAATACGTTATTTTTAAAATCTTGAATGAATGAAACATTTTGTTTAAAAAATTTTAGGTTTTCATGTGCAATCGATCGGCTCATATCGATTTGATAAGTTTCTTTGGTTTGCCAAGCGGGCAGAAAAATGGGGAATAATCGAAAAAGTAGGAGTAGGAAAATAAAAGTAAGAATCCAGTATTTTGAGTTTAGCATGCGCATGAGACAAGTGTTTTTTAGCACTTTTGAAGCGGGGTTGGCCAGCGTTTCTTGCGCGAGACTCTTACGATCTAAAACACAGGCTCATATTTATGCGTATTGTCTTTGTCTTTGAGGCGCTTTCGGACTTCTTGTTTGAGTTGGTGCATGGTTTTGTGTTTTAAGACGATATAGGTTGCAATTTCTTTTTCAGAAAGTACTTTTTTAAGTTGGTTTAAGGCTGTGTCGTCACAGTGCTCAATCTCTTTTTGAACCTGTTTCATTTTTTGTAAGATATCGGCTAGCTTCGTATCTTCGACATTTTTCTTTTGTTCCAAATCTTTGAGTTTGTGGCGAATATGCCAGAGGTTATCAATGAGAAGGGCTTTTCGTTTGCTGCAATCTTTTAAAATTTTAAGCACATGCTCTTTTTTTTCTCCTGTGAGGCTAAGCGTTTTAATCAGATTTTTTTGAAATACTTGGTCTAATCGTACTTGAATTTGGGTGAGTCTATGTTCTTTGTGGTCTGCAAAAGATATGTTCAGTGTGAGCCCCAGTACGATCAGTGTCAGTAAAAGTTTCATGTTTTTCATCTTAAACCTCAATTCCTTTTAAAATAACCAGGAGGTCATTGCCATCCATTTGCTCCAGTTCTTCAATCATGAAATCTGTTTCCTCATGTTGTAAAATTAAAGGAGCTGTTTTTGAAGTTAGTTCTTTAGAAAGTGTGCTGTACACATTTTCTTTTTGGAAGATATTAAAGTCTCCAATCGTTGTAACCGTGAGCGTAATCACAAGTACAATGGTTGCAAAGGCTACGGCAAAACTGGGCACTTGAAAAAGTTCGACAATCACTTGAAACCAAGAAGGCTGCTTTCTGGATATGTTTACGCCCATCCCTAGGTTTTGTTTTGTTTTTTTAAGTAGTAGATCAAAGTGTTCTTCAGAGGGAAGTTCAATGCGTTGGTTTTGATGTAA
>MGRI01000048.1:27259-28226 GCA_001798105.1 Deltaproteobacteria bacterium RIFCSPHIGHO2_02_FULL_40_11 | reverse complement strand
GCAGTGCGTAAAAATAGCCTGGATTCACACGACTGGGAACCACATAGT
Organism: Deltaproteobacteria bacterium RIFCSPHIGHO2_02_FULL_40_11; assembly: GCA_001798105.1. Classification (GTDB taxonomy): domain Bacteria; phylum Bdellovibrionota; class JACOXK01; order 2-02-FULL-40-11; family 2-02-FULL-40-11; genus 2-02-FULL-40-11. The sequence goes on along the minus strand of MGRI01000048.1, from coordinate 28,178 downwards.
CTCTGGCCCCTTCGGGGGTACTTTTAATTAAAAAAGGTGTTTCCAACTCTAAAAAATCATTTTTGGAAAGAAAATTTCGAACGGTTTGCGCTATCTGGTGCCGCAACATAAAATTCTTTTGCATTTTGGGCCTGCGCAAATCTAAATAACGGTGTTTGAGCCGAACAGGTTCTGTGGCTTCTGTTTGATCTTCAATCATAAAGGGTAATGTTTTAGAAGTGCTAAAAATTTCAAGTTCACTGACAGTAATTTCGATTTCCCCAGTTTTCATCTTTGGGTTTCGCATACCTTGAGGTCTGGGATCAACTTTTCCTCGAACGGCAATGACATATTCCAAACGAAGTTTATCGGCTTCTTTATGAATTTTAGAATTTATTTTAGGATTAAAAACAACTTGGGTCAGGCCGTATCGATCTCGAAGATCAATAAAAATAACGCCCCCATGATCTCTTCTGGTATGCACCCATCCACATAAAACAATTTCTTTGCCTTCGTCTTTTAAAGTTAATTCCCCACAGCTATGTGTACGCTTAAGTTTCATTTTAAAATTTCCCTTTGAAGCACTTCCAATATATTTGAAAAAGAAATATCTTTTTGAACTTTTGTTTTCATGTTTCTTAAAACAGCTTCTCCCTTTTCAATTTCTGTATCTCCCACAATTAAAACATACCTGGCATTCATTCGATCTGCTTTTTGCATTTGTTTTTTAAGTGCGCGATCTTCATAGTCTACTTCGGTAGAAATATTTTGCATTCTCATTTTATTGACCAACCCAAAGGCAAAAGCCTGTGCCTTTTCTCCCAAAGCGCACACAAAGACATCTACGTCATAGCCAGGTTCTTGGGTACCTTCTAAAGCCAACATCAATCTCTCAATCCCGGTTGCAAATCCAAAGGCAGGAATATCAGGGCCTCCTAAA
>MGRI01000048.1:0-27143 GCA_001798105.1 Deltaproteobacteria bacterium RIFCSPHIGHO2_02_FULL_40_11 | reverse complement strand
GGGGGTTTACATGATAAGACACATTCAGTTGTGTTAATGCTCTTTGTACGGCCTCAAAGTGTGTTTTACAGGGTACACACAAATGCTGGGTAATCACTGGGGCACTTTGACATATTTTTTGAATGGCCTCTTCTTTGGAATCAAATAAACGCAAAGGATTTCTTTCTAAAAGCAGTTTCCCATCTTCTGAAAGATCTTTTTCATACTTTTTAAAATACGAAACCAAAAGATCTCGAAATTTGGGCCGACACGTTGCATCCCCAATGGAATTGATTTCTGTTTGAAAATTAGAAATGCCCAATTTTTGATAAAATTGCGATAAAACATAAATGGTTTCAGCATCAATTCTAGGATCTGCGCTTCCAAAAACTTCTACCCCCACCTGAAAATGCTGTCTGTACCGCCCCTGCTGCATTCGTTCATAACGATACATCGGCCCCCAATAATACAATTTTTGGTAGGGCTCTGGGTGAAATAACCGATGCTCCACATAAGCTCTGGCGACAGAGGCTGTACCCTCTGGACGCAAACACAAGGTTTTGTCTTTTTTATCTTTAAAAACATACATTTGTTTTTGGACAACTTCAGAAGTTTCCCCAACACTTCGCATAAAAAGATCGGCTTCTTCTACAATAGGGGTTACAATTTTTTGAAACCCAAAACTTTCAAAAAGTGTTTGTGCAGTTTTTTCGATTTTTGACCACAGCTTTGAGGCTGGAGGAATGAGATCGTGCATTCCTTTTACGCTTTTATATAACAAAATATTCTCCTCTGCTGTGACATGGGATAATGTTATTTTGTCTTGGGCCCCTCCGCCCGGTGTAGATCCTCCCAATACACCATCCTATCACCCGCTGCTCATTGTGCATGAGTATAAGTATATTTAAGGGTTACATAAAGGTAAAACGACTGTCAACGGGTTTACATTTTTTAAGGATTTAAGGCTTCGTATAAATCGCGTAAGCGAAATTTCTCACGGTCTGAAAAATATTGATCCAACTTCATTTTCCAAATGGCGGTCAGGGGATTCATTTCATCTTGGAAATTTTTAGGTAAATCTGTAAATGAAGCGGTAGATAAGGCATGATGCCAAGACTTTTCTCGAAAATTCCCATAGCTTAAAAATGCCTGATCTTGAAGTTCAATATGTGGCGCCACACCTTTCAATTGAAGTGCATCGCCATTGGGAGAAAATGTATAAAACGTCGTTAAGGTCAAAACAGAACTAATCTCATTTAAACCTTTTTCTGTAAGCTCCGTCATCTGGTTTACTTGCGTTTGAAACTGCCCGGTTCCTTTTCCAAAAGTATCTTCGCCAATCACAATGGCTGCCCCATTGTCCTTCATCGCAGCAGCAAACGTTTCTGAAGAGGACGCAGAAAATCGCCCCACCAAAACAATCACTGGAATTTGCCCAATCCCTGGAATCTCATTTCCAGGAAGCGCAACCGTCGGCGAAGGTTCAAAGCGATCTCCCACCTTGACCATAAAATTTAATAAAAGCCCTTTTGAAATAAATAAATCGGCCAATTGGGCCGAGGCATCTGCAAATCCCCCTCCATTTCGCCTTAAATCTAGAATCAAAGCCTTGGGTTTCTTTTCCTGTGTGGCCTTTTCATAAATGGCCTTAAATTCCGCACCAAAATCTTCATTCGAAAAATCTAAAATTTCAATTTTTAAAATATCTGAATTTTCAACCCATTGAGGTTGAATCCGATCTTCGCCCACTTGAAACAATGCCTCTTCATAATAAATATTATCATGCCTGCCATTTTCCAAATAACGCTGCAAACCATTTTTTTTATACCAATGTTCTGCATTTTCTTGAACGCCTGAATGGGGATCGAGCCCAGCTACAAAATATCGAAAAATACTCTTATGAAAAAGAGATTCAAGATTTACCGTATTTGGCACATCGCTTAAAGAGGTAATCAGTTTTTGTTGAATCACGCTTGAGAAATGAGAAGCTTCCTTACAAAAATCTTCTCCCGTATAAAAATAAGGGACAGAATCAAAATTTGAAATGAAAGAAACATACCTTAATAAAACAGGCGGGGCATAGTGTAGCCTTTCTCCTTGATAAAATACTTCAAGTTCTGTTTTATCGTGATTTGCAACCACCAAGGGTGTTGGCAATTTTCCTTCTTGGAGGACTTGAATCATGGCTGTTCGAAGCCTGTCATAAAGATCCACCTGACTCCCCATGACATGTGTTTTTCGAACATGCTCAACGAGCTTTAAATGCTTTTGGCAGTTCATTGAAAAAGCATCATTTTGCCTGAGGAAGGTATCTTCTTTAGATTCCCCTGCTTCGGCTGTAATATGGTATTGAATCGCGAAATCTTGATACTGAATGATTCTAGGGGGTTGTTTTGAACACCCGCCAGAAGCCAAATAGACATTGGCCCCCAAAAGTAATAAGAATGCCCCCCTTTTTCCCCTCATGATTCGGGACAACACACTTGCAACTTTTATTCCAAAAAAAGGCAAGTAATTTCAATGGGTTATGCGATGAAATCTGTCAATTTTTTGTACACAGTCTTGAAGCTAGACAAAACCCCTAAAAACACCTTAAACTGCACCTATGCCAAAAGCCTTAAAACATACTTTAAAAGTTCGATTTTTTGATATTGATATGCTGGGCCACACCAATAACGCCGCCTATTTTACGTATATTGAAGAAGCACGAATGGCTTTTTGTGAGCACTTAGGCTATACCGCCCAGAACTTCCAAACCGACTGCCCTTTTATTTTAGCGGAAGAAAGCTGTACATTTAAGTCGCCTTCATTTCTCAATGAAGTTTTAGTGATTAAAACAACCGTCAGCGACCTCAAAGAGAAAAGTTTTATCTTCAATTACGAAATCAAAGAGAAAAAAACAGGCCGCCTAATTGCCCAAGCCAAAACCATACAAGTCACATACGATTACAAAAAGAAAACAGTAATTCCCATTCCTAAAGAATTAAAAAAGAAGTTAGAAGCGTTGGTATAGAAAATATCACCCCCTTTCTTTTTTATGCACCCTTACAAAATACGTTTGGCCATTTGTAATCACCTGAACCGTCCCCACCTCATCTGTTCGATAAATTTTAATTCCGGAATCGAAATAACGCTTTAAAACGGTAGGATGGGGGTGCTTGTGACGATTAAACTTCCCACAACTGATCACGGCAATTTTAGGGCGAACCTTGGATAAGAACCCTGCCGTACTGGATGTTTTTGAACCATGGTGAGGAACTTGTAAAAGCACGCTTTGAATGTTTTTTTGTACAAGCTTGTTTTCTACTTCTTCTTGGGCATCTGCTGTAAAAAGTGCTGTAAAATTTTTATACTTCAGCTGCATAACTAAAGATTGATTGTTAATTTTCAACGCACGCGTATCGGGTGGATTTAAAAAATGAAGATGCAGCTCTCCCAGCGAAAAATACGGTGTATGTGCCGTTAACTTAAAAATAGGAATATTTTTTGCCCGGGCACTTTGAAGGATGTGATGAAACGTTTTACTTTTTGAATCCAGTAACGATACCCAAATTTGCCCAATTTTAAAATTTTCAATTAAATATTTTGCCCCTGCAATATGATCGTAATCCGGATGTGTTAAAACAAGAATATCAATTTTTGTTGTAAGTTTCGTTCGTAAATACCTGGCCAAAAGTCTTTCTCCCACATCGAAGTTTCCCCAAAGTCCCCCGGCATCAAACATCATGTTTGTACCATTTGGAAATTCGAAATAAACGGCATCGCCTTGCCCAACGCTGAGAAAAGAAATTTTAAGATTTTTGTCAGTTGAAATCCATTTGCGCAGCTCGTAGGAAAATAAAATAATAATAATCACCCCAAAGGCAACCAGGGCAGAATTCATTCGCTTCATGGCTCGCCCTTCGGGCTGCGCTTTACTTCCGCGAATTGAATCCTTCCATGGCTGCCTTTGAAGAATAATCGTTATTTTCCATACAACGAGCATTCCATACATCAACCCCACCTGCCACAGATTCGGGGGCAACACAGAAATGGCATGAAAAGGCATTTTTGAAAAAACTGAAACGAAGTTTTCCAGAATCCAAATGAAAACATCATACACGGGTAAAAGTTTTGGGAACACTGCAGTTACAAATGACAAGGGTAAAAGCACATAGCTGACAAATGGAATCATCACAAAATTGGAAATGAATGAAACCAATGAAATCTGATGAAAATAGTATGCCACCAAAGGCAATGTTCCCAAATAAGCAGTCAAAAGCGAAAACACATAGGTCTTTAATTTTGAAGGATACCGTGGCGTAAAAAATAAAAGTGAAATAACCGCCGCATAAGACAGGTAAAAAGAAGGATCAAATAAACTTTGGGGGAGTAGAAATAAAATAGAAATAAGACTCCAAACCAAGGCATAAAAAGAAGCTTTTTGAGAGCCATCAAAAAAACTTAAAAGCACAAAAAACGCCATCAGCGTTGCTCGCCCAACAGGAATAGCCCCTCCAAAAAAAATGTAGATCAAAGGTAAAGAAAAAATACATATACCTGCTAAAATTTTTTGAATATTCGTATACAAAAGAAAATACTCGAACCTGGAAAGAACCCAAAACCCAAGCGTCCAAATAAAAAGTAAAACCAGCCCTACATGTAATCCAGAAACAACAAATAAATGAATGACCCCAGTTCGAATAAGCTTGTTTTTAAAACGCTCCGAAAGAAGAGATTTCACCCCCAACGTCCACGCCAAAATATATTTTCCAGAAGATTCCTTTTCAAAACGCCGCACTAATTTTTGACGAAAATGTTGAATCCAATATCCTCCCACATTTTTTTGAAATACGATTTTTGTGTTTTTTTTGAGATTCACGCGGCCCCAAATTTTTTGGGTCAGATGCCATCTTTCGGAATCAAATTCACCTGGAATTCCAAAATTATGAACTTTTCGAATCACCCCATCAAAACAAAGGCGATTCCCGACGCGAAATAAAGCTTCAGCATGATTCGGTGCCGCCCAAGCCTTCAGCCGCCCCCAAACCTTTTGGTCGTGAAGAGAGAGGTCTTCAAAAATTATTTTTGTACCTTGTAAACTTTTCTCCGTCGGAAATCCGACCGTTGCGCATACTTTATAGGCAAAACCGTCATCGATTTTAGGGAGTGGCGGCTTCCAAACATAAGCACGAACCAGCAAGATCAAGCTCAAAACACCTAAGACATAGAGTCTTTTTGAAAAATAAAGGGACTGCATTTCTCTTCAGTATTTTGCAAAGGGTGGGCCAATATGTTACCGTTTTTAAATGACCCTATTTTCTCAAAAAGAAAAAATAGATCTTATAAATTTTGCACATCAAACCCTTGAAACATACGTAGAAACCAGAAAAATTCCGCCCCTCCCCCAAACACTCCCAGAAGCTTTCCAAAAAAAAGCAGCTCTTTTTGTACGGCTTTATAGCCATGAAGAACTTCGTGGGAAAGCAGGCGTATTTGAAGAAAAAGAGCCTTTATGCCTGGTCCTTCAAAACATGGTCATTCAAGCAGGCACAGGAGATCCAAACAACCTTCCCATTCAACGCGGAGAAGTGAAATCCATTCAAATTGAAATTATTTATATATACGACTTTAAACCTGTTACAGATATGGCAGATGTTCAACTGGGGCATCACGGACTTTATTTAACAGTCGAAAACAAAACAGGTTATCTTTTTCCAGAAATAGCCACGCAACATAAATGGAATGTTGGAGAGTTTTTGGGAATGCTGGGCCAAAAAGCGGGGCTTCCTTCAAACGCTTGGCAATTTAAGAATGCAAAGGTTTGGACCTTTCAAACACAAACGATCTCAGATGTTTTATTACATCAACCCCAAACGGGCACCCAACGTAATGGATAAATCGCCTTCGTCTTCAAAGCTTCCCCAAAGTGGCGTCGCATTGGGTAATCCTGTAACTTCAGAACGATACAATAAGACTCTGGCAATGCCATTGATTGAAAAATTATAAGTAAGGGGAATGGAAAGCGCGGGTACAACGTGTACCGCTTGTGCACCTGAATCTGTTTTTGAAACCATCCCAAATTGACGCGTTTCCATGGGCCCTACATAAGAATACTGAAGCGAACAATTTGGATGAATCTTGGAATGCACGCTATATCCTAACCCAAAAGATCCAGAAAATTCATCGCCATATCGTCTAACTTCCTCTTGGTACTTGGCATCAAACTTTTTGATCCAAGAAAAAGACCCCAATACAAATAAGGGTAAACTTTGAACACGTAAAAAATTGGTAAGCCCTAAAGACAAATCGGTATGATTATAAAACCGCTGGCTCCTTGCAATACTGCCCAAAATCGTGGGCGTGTTCAATTTTACATTCCAAGAAATATCCCCTAAAAGAGTGTCTGGAAAAAGTTTGGCATCCAAACTTGCCTTCACGCGATCCAAAATCCAATTCATTTTGGTCACCTGACGTTGCCCCAATCCCGAATAATCATCCTGTTGATAGAAAAATCCAAAAGGAATGTTTAAAGATACATTGGTAATGTCTGAAAACTTATAGGTTCCTTTGACATGGAACTTTGCGTACTGTGTGGCAGACTTATACCCTTGCATTTGAATTTTATTTAAATCGCGAATCCATTGAAAATCTGTAATCACACTGGTTCGTTTCACGCCAGGCTGTGGTTTTTGAATCAAAGTTCCAGACTGTGTGGCTTCTTCGGCATTGGCTAAAAAAATGATCCCAAAAACAAATAAAAATGTCAGTAAACGTACTATCTTCATATCGACCTCCAGCACCACATAGCAGCAAGCTTCGTGCCAAAATACGCTTCCTTGAAATGATTCGGTTTTTTCTACTTTAGAGGCGTATTTGGCGTTAAACTTCTTGGCAAGGTGACAATTTAGGGCAAAATGAAATAGACTATATCCATCATGTCCAAATCACCTCCCTTTGAATGCTGTTTGATTTTTGGTGGGGGGAGCTTTAATTTTACGATTCATTTAGGCATGCTGGCCGGTGTGCGCCACATGGGCTATGAACCTGATCTTCTCATTGGGACCTGTGGAGGCGGCTTGGCCTGTGCTGTCATCAACCGCTTTCCAAGTTCAGATGACCAAAAAGCATTTATTCAAACCAAAGATTTTTTTGATTTTATCCATACGGTAAAACCAAATAGGCTTTCTATCCCTTATTTAATGTCGCATCTGATTCGTATGCAAGTTCGCTACCTTTATGGAAAATGGACGCATCGCCCCAACACTTTTATCCCAAATTTCCTTGAAAAATCCATTTTTCGAATTGATGACCCCATGAATTTGGTCAACTTTCAAAAACCTTTTTCCTCTACCTTTCCAAGACTTTTAATGACGGCAGGAAAAATTCTAATCGATCCCCATACGCGTCCTCTCCAAAATACACACCAAAAGATTTTAAAAGAAGTCTTTTTCACAGATGATCAAACAGCTTCTTTTTTGGAAAATTTTAAATCGAACATTTCAAGATTCTATCCAGACTCATTTTTAATCCCTGAGACAGAAACAATCATGCACTGGACAGCAGATTTAGCTGCCAGAGCAGCCATTGCAGATCCTTTTTTAATAAATCCATTCCGCAAAGAGGGGACATACTACTTAAGTGGAAGTATTAATTTATATCCCCTTGAACTTGCCAGGCATCTTTCTAAGAAAATCATCATCCCTTATTCGCCACGATTTGGATTCATTGATCAAGTCGTCTTACGTCATTTTTATGGCTACGACAATATTGAACGCTACACTTATATTACAGCACAAGCTGTAGATCATTGGGTGGATTTTACGGATTATACGCCAGCAATGAAAGACCACGGTTTTGAACCTGTTGGCGATTACCTTCGAGGAAAAATCTTACACAGAGTTCCGAAAGATTTAAATGCGTTTAGAAAATATGCCCTCAAACAATGGGAATATGGGTTTTACCGCGCCCAAGAAGCCTTAAAACAAGCACCTTTTTCAAAAAATCACATTCGAATTCCCTAACAATGAATGATAAAAAAAAAGAAGGAGCTGAGCCGGGCGACTCAACTCCTTCAATATAAGGTATCGTTGTGTTGTGTAAATTTGACAGAAGGTGTTCGAGATTTATGTGACTTTCGTATAAAGCAAGCTTTGTGCCAAGCTTCGCTTTTTCTTAAAAATAAAAAAATATAAGTTATTTTAATGAGTTACATATAGGGCAAGGTATGTGTTTCTTTTAGACATAAATTAAAATTTTGTTAAAAAACTACGCACTTCCAATTCGATTCATTTTCGGTTCTTTCCTATCTATTGAATATTACTATACATTTTTGTACATTCAGCACTTTCGTCGAAATCTAACGCTGTAACAATTTTGGGCACCTTATTGACTTCAAAAGCATTCTATTTATAATTGAAAGTAAGCGGTACGGTACGTTTTTGGACTGAAAAAAGGGGTTATCTTACAATGACAATGGCTAAACACACATTTCTCTGGCGCATGAGTGTCCTTCTTGTGCTCGTGATTGGGTTATTATTTGCACTTACAACCTTAGAACGCCGCATTGGAAATGGTGAAAATGCTTTTTTCTTAAATGCGCATCCAAGCCTGATTGCTTTAGACCAAACCTCTTTTCATGATCCCATTTTATTTGAAAGAGCAACACTTCTGACAGCAGCCTCTTTAGACTATAAAGCAAAAATTAGACAATATATTCAGTCCATGACATCGATCACAGCACATCCAAAATCGGATACCTTGTGGATTAGCTTAGGCCAAAAACTCATTCAATTCACCCCTAATACAGAAACTGTTTTTGACCTCAGGCGGTATTCAAAAGACGCAATTGAAATTCAAGCGCTTACCGTATCCCCACTCGACGACGCTCTTCTTTTTGGGATTTCAAAAGATTTAAAGATTTACCGTATTCACGCTCAAAAGAATGATTTTCAAATCAAATTAATTGGGACATCGAAAGACTTTCCTCAAAACATGGACCTTTCTCAAATGTGGGCGAATCCCGTTCAAAATACAATTTATGTTTCATTTACCAATGGAAAAGATTCTCTCATTCAGGCCTATATGCCCTCTGCTTGGAACCACGCCCAGAAGGAAATTGCCGTTCCTGGGAATGCACTCTATGGGGGGATGAATCTAAGCCGTGATCTTATGTTCCTCATGAATAACAAATATGAACTTCATGTATTGGATTGGTCCAAAACACAATACATTGGCCAATATGTCGCGAACACCAATTTTCAATTTTCAGAAATTTTTAAAACCCTGCCGATTGGCATTGCGCTTTCAAAAAACACACTCTATTTAGCCAGCAGTCAAACACAGCTTTTCGAACTCTCTTGGAAAACCATTAACAATGTCATTGTCTTAAACCGAGACATTCAACTGAAAAAAGGGCACGTTGCTTTAGAATGGAAAATGCCCGTCCCAAAAAGTAATGCATTGTATTTGGCAGAACTCACACTCACACCCCGAAGTCTGGCATCCGAAAAAGAAAAGAAAATTAAACAAAAAGCCTTTGGGCCCTTACATCAGGGTGTTTTAAAAATTCCTTATTTTGAAACCGCGTATCGTCAATTTGACATGAATGTCATGGCCATTGATCAAAAAAGTGGGCGCCTCCTAACACCTGCCATGGCATTTACGATTGAAACCGGAGGGTTAAAATCATGGTAAATCGATTGCAAAACCTTTTTCGAAGACGAAATTATTTAATTAATCTGGATTTTCAAGCACGCTATATTGGCCTTCTCATTGCTGTTGCCAGTGTCATGTGCCTCATCACAGTCATTGCCGCAAAATACTATATTCATTTAAATTTAACCCCGCTGATTGAATCAGGAGCGATTACTTCACCCATGGCACAAAAACTGATCGAAATTGAACAAAACTTTTTAAATAAGAATTTACTCGTGATCTTTTTATCCACCATTGGACTGATCACTCTCGTTGGTATTTTTATTACACACCGAATTGCAGGCCCGATTTATGCGATCCAAAATCGCATTCACAAAATACTGGCGGAAGGTGTTGCAAATACAAAACCTTTTCAAATTCGAAAGTCTGATGAGTTTCAAGAACTTGCAGACGCATTTAACCAGTTCACTTTTAAAGTAAAACAGGAATTTGATCGAAAAGATGAAAAGATTAAAAAACTTGAATCGCAGCAAATCAAAGAAACGTATAAACGTGCTGCATAATTAGGAGGAAGCAATGAAGAACGTAAAATACCAAGGCAATGGTGAACTCATGAAATCCATGTCGGGTTTGATGGGATCACTCAAACAGTGGATACAAAAGGCAGGCCGATACACCCTTGAAGAAAGCAAAGTGCTTTCTATTCGGGCCAAAGAAGCAGGCCATTTGACCGCACTGAATGCCAAAAAACATAGATTGAACCGAGAATACCAAGACTTATGTGCACAACTTGGGCAGCAAGTGATTGGGCTTTCAAAATCACCCAGCACAGACATCATTGGAAATCCTCGTATACAAGAACTGATGGGTAAAGCAGATCACCTCAGCGCACAAGTAAAAGGGGTCGATCAAGAAATCGATCACTATAAACAAGACTGCAACCAAGAAGTTGACAAAGTTCAAAAGAAAGCTGCCTAAGACGATTACACTTGAACCCTACGTGCCTCTTTCTTTATAATCAAAAAAATAAAGAAGGATCAAAAATCCAAGGAGGCATGTATGGTTCAAAAATTAAGTATATTCTTTTTAGTGTTTTTCTTTTTCGGGGCACCTTTACACGCGGAAATTAAAATATCCCAAAAACCTGTTCCCCCCAAAAAAGAACTCATTACACAACAACCGATCATTACCCCGATCAATCAAATTCCTGCATCTCGCATTCATCGCTCTTTAATTCTTCCAAAAAATCTCATAGAGGGGGACGCTATTTTAGAATATCGGAACCTCCCTTCTGGCACAGGGTTTAATTTATTAACACAGGCCAAAAAAACATATTTTGACAAGTGGATGATATCTGCCGCCCTCAGCGCTTTTCCACAGAGCAATCAAGGGTTTCAATTTGGTGGCATTCTTCCTGGCTTTCTCTACGAAGCCTTACAAGAAGATGCAAAAAATCCAGAGGTGGCTGCAGGGCTTCAAGTCGGACTCTTTGGAAAAGGTCCCTTGTCTTTAACCAAAGACAATACATTTTCTGTGTTCCCACAAGTACACCTGAAAAAACGCGTGTCCGAACATCTTGCGCTTTTGGGGAGTTTAAAAGCGGGCATTGGAAATCAAAACTCTGGCCTTGCCGCTTTAAATGCAACGGGACTTTGGCGCTTAACGCAAGAATTCGACGCACACCTCAGACTGGATCTTGAAAACCTGGGATATGACATTGAAAGTATCTTTTCTCTAACGCCAATACTTGAATACCATACAAAACGAGATATGGATGTTATTGCGGGTGTTCATGTGGGGCTTTCTGGCGCAGATTTACTGGGAAACAATCTATTTGCAGGAATCACGAAACGATTTTGAAACCCATGTTATAAGCCGGGTTCTGTAACTTCTTTCGAAGCGACGATCATTCATCTAGGAAAGACATTGCTGTCTTCCTCAAGCGGCATACCCAAAAGGTGAAGGTTGATCACTCAACCTTTGAAACGGGCAGCTTCAAACACCTTTTTCTATTTTGCCTTGCTCCAGATGGGGTTTACCGAGCTAAGAAACTTACGCTTCCTACTGGTGAGCTCTTACCTCACCTTTTCACCGTAACTTTGGGTATTGGATTCCCGCTTTCGCGGGAATGACCCGATACGCCAAAGCTGTTTATTTTCTGTGGCACTTTCCGTGAATTCTTCTTTCCAAAAGAACCCCCTGGGCGTTACCCAGCATCTTTACCCTACGGAGCCCGGACTTTCCTCTCTTCTTTGGATCAACCAAAAAACAGCGATCATCCCATGGGTTTCAAAATCGCTTCATGTTCATCAATGGCCTCGTTTGCCAATTGATCCGCAATTTTATTCTTTTCGCGACGAACATGAACCATTTCATATTGAAATGCTTTTAACGCCTTCATAGCCTTTATAAATCGTTTTTGCAAATTTGGATTTTTAACCTTGTACTGCCCATTGATTTGTCGAACCAAAAGCTCTGAATCTGCTCGAATTTCTAAAGCTTTAACTTCTTGTTTTTTTGCAGCACGCAATCCCAAAAGCAAAGCTTCATATTCTGCAATATTATTCGTACATTCTCCTAAAAATTTTTTATGCTTTGAAACGATCTCACCTGCCGAGGTAAGAAATGCTGCTCCAGCCCCCCCTTGACCAGGATTCCCGCGACACGCGCCATCGATATATAAATATAAAAGTTGAGACATATAAAAAGTGGGCCTGCCAGGACTTGAACCTGGGACCACCCGGTTATGAGCCGGAAGCTCTAACCAACTGAGCTACAGGCCCCCCAGACTCGTAAAAAAAGTTCATCTGCGTCGTTGCCCTGGTCGCGCGTCTGATATAATTAATTCTCATCTGAAAATGCTTTAAGTTTCTTACTGCGACTTGGATGCCTCAGTTTACGTAAAGCCTTTGCTTCAATCTGCCGAATGCGCTCTCGGGTGACATCAAAATCTTTCCCCACTTCTTCAAGCGTATGATCTGATTTTTCACCAATTCCAAATCGCATACGCAATACCTTTTCTTCTCTGGGTGTCAGTGTCGAAAGAATTTTTCGTGTTTGTTCAGATAAATTAAGATTAATAACAGCATCTCTGGGGTTAATTACTTTTTTGTCTTCAATAAAATCTCCAAGATGACTGTCTTCTTCTTCCCCAATGGGTGTTTCCAATGAAATCGGTTCTTTGGCAATTTTTAGAACCTTTCGAACTTTATCCACAGGCATTTCCATTTTTTCTGCAATTTCTTCTGGCAAAGGCTCTCTGCCAAGTTCTTGCACAAGCTGTCTAGAAGTTCGCACCAATTTATTAATCGTTTCAATCATGTGAACAGGAATTCGAATGGTTCTGGCTTGATCTGCAATGGCACGCGTAATGGCCTGCCTGATCCACCACGTTGCATAAGTACTAAATTTATATCCTCTTCGATATTCAAACTTATCTACAGCTTTCATGAGTCCAATATTGCCTTCTTGAATTAAATCTAAAAATTGAAGTCCTCTGTTGGTATATTTCTTTGCAATCGAAACCACCAACCGCAAGTTGGCTTCAATCAATTCATTTTTTGCAATATCCGCTTCTCGCTCACCTCTTCGAATCGAGTAATACGTTTTTTTGAGTTCTTCAACTGTTTGTCCACTTTCTAACTCAATGCGACGATATTTTCTGTGAACATTTTTTAATTCTTTATCAATTTCTAAAACATCTTCTTGACGAAGTCCGGCATCTTTTAAAAGTTTGGCACGTACTTTTCCACCTTTTCGAAAGGTTTTTATTACTTTTTTAAAGTCCGACTCTGTTTTACAATTGATACGGCTTAAAAAGACTTCCTGTTCATAATCTGCTTCTTCTGCCCTCAACACAAATTGACTGATTCGACTTACAATCTTATTTAAAGATTTTCGGTTAAAGTTCACTTCTAAAAAGAGTGCCACCAGTTCTTGTCTTAGTTTTTCTAATTTTTTTTCGGTCTGCTGAATCAAAGCTTGGCTCAAACGCTTACTTTTAAGTTTCTTTTTCAGGGGTTTTACTTTATCCGCCAGGCGTTTTACTTTCGTAAACGTTTTAGAAACCTTATCCAAATAGGCTTCTTCATTAATCAGCGTGTCTTCTTCATCAATCCCCTTGATGACATCTCGCATCCGAATTTGCCCTTTTTTAAGGTTCTCTAAAACATAGAGAACTTCTGATAATCCCAGGGTACTATTTAAAAGTTCATTGAGGACCAGGTTTTCACCATCTTCAATGCGCTTTGCAATCGTAACTTCACCTTCACGGGTAAGTAAAGAGACAGATCCCATTTTTCGTAAATACATCCGAATGGGATCATCTGCTTTGACTGAAACTTCTGTTTCTTCTGCTTCTTCAAATTCTTCATCTTCTTTTTCAAATAACCCTGTTGCATCTTCATCATCATCGGATGGGAGTTCTCCTTCGGAATCTTTTTCTTTTAATGACGCTTTAGATTCCACCACATCGATGTCCATTTGATTAAACAACGTCATAATTTCATCAATTTTTTCTGGAGAAATAATATTTTTGGGAAGAACTTTATTAATTTCTTGATACGTTAAAAATCCACGCTCTTGTCCCATTTCAATGAGCTGCTTTACTTCTTTCATTTCTTCAAGCTTGTTTTCTACAGGAGATTTTTGCTGTTTTATGGCTTTAACCCCTTTTTTGGAGGATTTTTCGGGAGCTACCGTTTTTACTGTTTTCTTTCTAGAAGATGAAATCATATTTTGCTGTCTTTTTGCCATTCCGCACCTCTTATTTTTTATCAATACTCTTGTTTTTGCCGAACGATATTCTGATACTCCGTTAGCAAGTTCATTTTTTTTGTTTCTTCTTCAGATGTTTGATCTAAATTTTGAATTTCTTTAAGTAACTGCTTTTCTTTTTGCTCCAAATGATTCTTCCATAACCGACGTGTACAAGCCTCATATACCTGAAACCATTCATCCTTCGTCTGGTTCTGCATTTCTTTATCTAAAACGCCCTGCCGCAACCTAGAAACCAAATATGAATTTTCAATTTTGCCTAAAATAGAAGAAAAATCAATCTTTTCATACACTTGATAAGTCTTGGCGATATTCAAAGCCACCTCTTTTAACTCAGGATCTGTAAACAAATCAAGCAAATTTTGAGCCTCGGCCAAAGCCACCCATTCTGGAAAAAGCATAAAGAATTCAATAACTTCGAGCTCAATTGGATTTTTGTCTGCCACAAAATCCGCCTGCCATTTTTTAGGAACGTCTGCGTGTTTTAAAGACTTGGATCCCAACGCAGCATAAACCCATTTTTCTTGAACCCCAAGTTTGTCCGCTAATTTTTTGACCATTTCTTCTTTTTCAATGGCACTTGGCAAATTCGAAATAAAAGGCGTAATGCTTTCCACAACTTTTGCTTTTCCAGAAGCAGATCGATCCATGGCTCGGATTTTTCGATCCATCATAAATTCAAGCAAAGGACGCGCTTTTTTTTGGAGCACAGCAAATGCCGCCTTTCCTTTGTCTAATAAAAACTCATCTGGATCTTGCGGTTTTTGCCCCCGATGCGGCAGCTCAATTATTTTTGCGGATATGCCACATTCTAAAAATAAAGACAGACTTCTTTCAGAAGCCATATACCCTGCTTCATCTTGATCAAATAAAACAAAAAACTGATCCGTATATTTTTTAAGGGTTTGAAGATGTTCAATCGATAGGGCCGTTCCCATGGTTGCCACACAGTTTTTAAATCCAAATTGATGGGGCAATAAACAATCAAAATAGCCTTCTACAAGGATAACGCCTTCTTTTGTAATTTGGCTCAAGCCCTGGGACAAACCATATAAATGACGTCTTTTATTATAAATTTCAGATTCCGAGGAATTCAAATATTTGGGTTGATCTTGATCATGAATCACACGCCCCCCAAACCCTAAAACATGATTTGCCAAATCCAAGAGCGGAAAAATAATTCGATTTCGAAATCGATCATAGGTTGTTTTGGAGTTTTCTTTTTGCACCACAAGGCCTAAATCCAAAAGGTCTTTTTGTAAAACACCTTTCTTTTTAAAAAACTCTAAAAGATTTCGCCACCCTTCTGGCGCAAATCCTAAATGATAGTCTCGAATCATTTTGGGAGTTAAGCCACGATCATTCAAAAATTTCTGTGCTTTTGTATTTTTTTGCAGCTGTTTTTCATAAAAAAGCATGGCGGCTCGATTGATACGAAAATAGTGTTCCCGCTTTGATGGATGCGTTTGTTGGGAAGTTTGTTTTTGATACTTTTCTAAAGAAATCCCTAACTCGCCTGCCAGTCGCTCAATGGCTTCAGGAAATGAAAGCCCAACATGTTCCATTAAAAAGGTAAAAATATTTCCACCCTTACCACAGCCAAAACAATGGTAAATTTTTTTTGCTTCGCTGACAATGAAGGAGGGGGTTTTTTCAGCGTGAAACGGACAAGGACCTTTGTAATTAACCCCTGCTTTTTTTAAATTCACATACTGAGAAATAACGGAAACAATGCTGCTTCTTTCTCGAATTTCATCAAGCGAATCTTGCGGAATAAATGACATTTAAGATAATTTATTTTTAACAAGCTGACTGACTTCTTTCATGTCCACTTGCCCTGAAAGCTCAGTTTGAATGGCTTTCATCACTTGCCCCATCTCTTTGGCTGAGGTTGCACCCACACGATCCAGAATGGCTTGAAGTTTTTTTTCAAGCTCAGCGCCAGAAAGAAGTTTGGGTAAATACGGGTCTAAAACAGCGAGTTCTTTTTTTTCTTGCTCTACCAAATCCTGCCGATTGGCCTTTTCAAATTGATCAATGGATTCTTTATGTTTCTTAATTCTTTTATGAATCAAAGCAATGACATCTGCATCTTTAAGGGGGCCCTTCACTTCAATTTCTTTATTCTTAATATCGGCTCTCAACATACGAATAGCAGACACACGTACAGTGTCTCCACTTTTCATGGCATCTTTTAAAGCAGCCGTAAGCTGTTCTTGAATAGACATATTAATAATATTTGGGTCGTCTTGTTGTTTTTTGAGCACGTTTGCGTGCAGCAGCAGACTTCTTTTTTAATCGAACACTGGGTTTTTCATAATGCTCTCGCTTTCTGATTTCAGAAAGGATACCGGCTTTTTCGCATTGTTTTTTAAAACGCCTGAAAACACTTTCAAATGATTCACCTTCTTTAAGTTTTACACTTGGCAAAAAAAATCACCCCATTTCTAAATTAAGTTCTTACTATAGGGTAACCCCCTATAAAGTCAACAATTCAGTAAGATGTTCAAAAAAGCCTCAGATACTAGGCGCCCGAGGAGGCGCGACTGAGGCGTACTTAATCGTACGTCGAAGGAGAGCCGACGAGGGCAACGACGTAGATGAGGTTTTTTTGGACATCTTACGCGCCCATACCGCCACCTAACTGCTTTCCGGCCAGCAGGTGCAAATGCAGGTGATACACCAATTGCCCCCCTTCGGGATTACAATTAAAAACGGTTCGAAACCCCCGCTCAAGAACGCCCTCTTCTTTCACAATTTTCTGCGCTGCTAAAAACACAGGTTTTAAGACATCGGCATTACTTTCATCTAATTTTGCCAATGAATCGATGTGTTGTTTGGGAACAATCAAAACATGAATGGGAGCTTTGGGATGAATATCTTTAAATGCAAAAACATGTTCATCTTCATACACTTTTTCGCTTTTGATACTGCCTGCTATAATTTTACAAAAAAGACACTCTTTCAGCATTTGCGACCTCCTTACCTTCTTTCTGTCGAAAGATATTTGCACCTAACACTTTTAGTTTTTCTTCCAAAGCTTCATAGCCACGATCTAAATGATAAACCCTCGAAATTTCAGTCCGACCCTTGGCAACCAATCCTCCAATCACCAAAGAGGCGCTCGCACGCAAATCTGTTGCCATTAAAGGTGCACCGGTTAAAGGTGTTTTCCCAAAAATATGCGCCTTGTGATCTTGAATTCGAATTTTGGCACCCATTCTTTGCATCTCAGCCACATGGTTAAATCTATTTTCAAAAATATTTTCATAAATCACACTTTTCCCATTAGCTTGTGTCAACATCGCCATAAGTTGTGCTTGTAAATCGGTTGGGAATCCTGGATAAGGCTCGGTTTCAACCTTAATCGCAGTGAGGTCTCCATTTGACTGAACTCGCATCGAAGACACCTGTTCTTGAATTTTAACACCCGCTTTTTTCAATACATCAATTGCGGCACTTAAATACTTTGGATTACAATTTTGAATTAAAACATCGCCTCCCGTTGCAGAAACAGCAATTAAAAATGTACCCGCTTCAATCCGATCACTCATCACAGAATAGTTGACACCTTGAAGTGCTTCTACCCCTTCAACTTCAATCACACGCGTCCCCGCACCTGAAATTCGAGCCCCCATGGCATTTAAGGCGTTCGCAAGATCAATGACTTCGGGTTCGCAGGCGGCATTTACAATTTGGGTCCCCCCTTTTGCAAGCGTTGCTGCCATCATAATGTTTTCGGTCCCGGTGACAGTCACAGATTCAAATTTAATTTTTGTCCCAATAAGACGCTTTGATTTTGCATACACATATCCATTTTGAAGTTTAATCTCAGCACCCAATTTTTGAAGCGCGTCTAAATGCAAATTCACAGGACGCTGCCCAATGGCACATCCCCCCGGCAAAGAAACAACTGCCCGGTGAAAACGCGCAATCAAGGGGCCCAAAACCAAAATAGAAGCACGCATTGTTTTTACAAGATCATACGGTGCTTCAAAACGCTGGACTGCATCGGAACACAATTTGATGGCATCCTGGGTGACCTCTACCTGAACGCCCAAGTGCTTCAATAAAATTAAGATGGTTTTTACATCTCCCAATTTGGGGATGTTTTTAAAAATCGATGTATTTTTGGCCAAAAGACTGGACGCTAAAATAGGAAGTGCTGCATTTTTTGCGCCACTGATCGAAACTTTCCCAAAAAGCTGATTGGGCCCTTCAATAAAAATTTTATCCATGACTAAGACGCAATACCCTTTCGCGATGTGTATAATCACACAATACTTCGGTAGATATAACCCCTTTTAAATCCTTACAAAATGTTTTTAAAGTTAAACTTTGCTCAGGAGATATTTCCAAAAAAAGAGTTCCCCCTTTTTTCAAAAAAGACTTCGCTTTCTTTAAAATCGTATAATGAAAAACGGTCCCCTCGGGTCCCGCCACAAAAGCTTCTTTGGGTTCAAACATCAAAATTTCTTTATCCAGGGTTTCCCACTCTTTTTCTGCTACATACGGTGGATTCGACACGATGATATCGAAAATATCTTTCGAAGACAAAGGGTCAAAAAGATTCGCTTCCAAAAACTGAATACGATCTTCCACCCCATGGGTTTTTGCATTTTCTTTTGCATACCTCAATGCTTTTTGAGAAGAATCAATCGCAACAAAGCTGGCGTTTTTTCTCTCTAAAGCTACTGTAATCGGAATCACACCACTTCCGGTACATAAGTCTAGAATATGAACGGGGCCATCTTTAGGAATACTTTTTAAGACGGTTTCAACCAAAAATTCTGTTTCAGGCCGAGGAATGAGAACGCCAGGACCTACTTTAAATTCGAATGACCAAAACGCTTGATGGCCTAAAATATATTGAAGAGGTTCAAACAATGTACGCCGTTTTAAATACGCTTTAAATTTTGTAAGTTCTTCAACGGAGAGCGGTTGATCAAATTTAAGATAAAGTTCAAGCCTTTTTTTTTGCAAAACATCTGCCAATAAATATTCGGCATCGATTCTGGGCTTTTGAAAGCCCTGATTTTTAAGATAGGTTTCCGCCCAATCTAAGAGTTTTTTCACAGTCCAAACAGATTGTTTCATGTTATTTTTGTGTGTCTTCTTGAATTTGAAGATTTTGAAAATAGCTCTGAAGCTTAGGGATCATTAAATCCAAATCGCCGCCCATCACTTGATCTAAACTATGAAGGGTGAGTCCAATGCGATGATCTGTAACGCGAGATTGTGGAAAATTATACGTTCGAATTTTTTCAGATCGATCGCCTGAACCAATTTGACTTTTTCGACTTTGTGATCTTTCTGCTTGTTGTTTTCTTATTTCAAAATCATACAGTCTGGATCTTAAAATTTTAAGCGCTTTGGCTTTATTTTTATGTTGCGATTTTTCATCTTGGCAACTGACCACAACGCCTGAAGGAATATGCGTGATTCGAACCGCCGAATCTGTTGTATTCACGCTTTGTCCCCCTGGGCCAGATGAACGATACACATCAATCTTTAAATCTTGTGGGAGAAGCTCAACTTCGACTTCATCTGCTTCCGGAAGAACTGCAACTGTTACTGCAGATGTATGCACTCTGCCTTGGGATTCTGTTTTGGGAACACGCTGCACACGATGCACACCACTTTCAAATTTCAAATGACTATACACACGGTCACCAGAAATCATCGCAATCACTTCCTTTAAACCTTTTACACCTGTCGAAGACCCACTTAAAATTTCAACCTTCCATCTTTTGATTTCCGCGTATCTTGAATACATTCGAAAAAGTTCTGCCGCAAAAAGAGAGGCTTCGTCTCCTCCGGTCCCAGCACGAATTTCAAGCATTACGTTTTTTTCATCCAAGGGATCTTTTGGCAAAAGTAAAACGGTTAATTCTTCTTCGAGATCTTTTTTCTTTTGTTCCAACACATCTAATTCTTCCTGTGCCAGGGCCCGCATTTCTTCATCGTCACTCTTTAAAATTTCTTGATTGGATTCTAAATCGGCTAGGATTTTCAAATAGGCATCATACGCCTCAATGGTTTCAATGTATTGCGCCCGTTCTTTCATAAGTTGCTTCGAAGTTGTTGGGTTTGAGGCGATTTTAGGATCTAACAATTCTTTTTCAATGTCTTGAAAACGCGTTTTTAACTTCTCTAGCTTTGTAAGATAAGACGGGTCCATAGGGTTAGGATGTCAAAAAAGGTGGCTAATCTTTTTTTGTTTTGGCGTAACGTTGCTTAAAGCGTTCAATACGCCCAGAAGAATCTACAAGTTTTTGTTTTCCAGTATAAAAAGGATGGCATGTGGAACAAATTTCAACACGAATGTTTTCCTGGGTGGCGCGTGTTTCAATGACATTGCCACAGTTACAAACAATTTGTGTTTTTTCGTATTTTGGATGTATGCCTTTTTTCATAAAGTTAAAATGTGTATAGCATAAGATTTATTCAGTCTGCAAGCTGAAAGTCGTAAGATAGCCGCATAGAATTATCTTTCTCATGGGCCACTCCGCCCGGTGTAGATCCTCCCATTCGAAAGATAATTCTATGCGGCTATCTCCCAAACTTTAAGTATTCATCGACTGAATAAAGTCTTTATTTGTCTTGGTGGCAGACAGTTTGTCTAATAAGAAATCCATGGCATCTACCGTATTCATCGGCTGAAGCACTTTTCTTAAAATCCAAATACGAGACAACATTTCTTGCTCTAAAAGAAGCTCTTCTTTTCGCGTGCCAGATTTATTAATATCAATACATGGAAAAATACGTTTTTCCATCAGTTTTCGGTCCAAATGAAGCTCCATGTTTCCTGTGCCTTTAAATTCCTCAAAAATAACTTCATCCATTCGGCTTCCGGTATCGATCAAAGCTGTTGCAATAATGGTTAAGCTTCCGCCCCCTTCAATATTCCGAGCGGCCCCAAAAAAACGTTTGGGCTTATGCAGTGCGTTAGAATCAACCCCCCCAGACAGAATCTTTCCACTCGGCGGAACCACTTGGTTATAGGCTCTGGCCAATCGGGTAATAGAATCTAGTAAAATAACGACATCGTGTTTGTGTTCAACCAGTCTTTTGGCTTTCTCAATGACCATTTCAGCAACTTGAACGTGACGGCTGGCAGGTTCATCAAATGTGGAACTAATCACTTCCCCATCGACAGAACGCTCCATGTCGGTCACTTCTTCCGGACGTTCATCAATGAGAAGCACCATCAGTTTTACTTCTTTATGATTATGCGTAATGGCATTTGCAATATTTTGAAGAAGAACTGTTTTTCCGGTTCTGGGCGGTGCCACAATGAGACCTCGCTGTCCTTTTCCAATGGGCGAAATTAAATTTACAACCCTGGTCGCATAATTTTTGGGTTCATATTCTAAGTTAACGACATCTTGTGGATAGAGCGGCGTTAAATTATCGAATAAAATTTTATCTTTTGACATATCTGGAGATTCAAAATTTAAAGATTCTACTTTTAAAAGTGCAAAATATCTTTCGGAATCTTTCGGAGGTCTGACATGCCCAGAAATCGTATCTCCGGTTTTGAGTTGAAACTTTCGAATCTGAGAAGGCGAAACATAAATATCATCTGGTCCTGGTAAATAATTATAATCTTCGGCCCTTAAAAATCCAAACCCATCGGGCAAAATTTCCAAAACCCCTTCAGCAAAAACAACCCCACCATTTTCCGTATGCGCTTTTAAAACAGAAAAAATAAGCTCCGATTTTCGCATACTGGCGGCACCCTCTAAATTGAATTTTTTGGCCAATTGCGCAAGCTCTGTAATGCGCATTTCTTTCAGCTCATTCAAAGACAGTTCGCTGCCCCGATTCGCTGGGGCACTGGGTCTTGGGTCATGACTTCGGGGAGTGTTCATCTCTTCTCGCTCTGGCGTAGGATTGGAAGATGGCTTTGAAGGCTGTGGCTTTCGAATGGGTTTAGATGGTGATGACATAATATTACCTCGTAGTTTTAGGATTGAAAAATTTTGTTTTGAAACTTAAATTTCATGTTTAATTTGTGATGATATCAGGGATGCTTAGGAAAGATGCCCTGAAAGATGCCCAAAGTATGTTCAAAGTCTTGCCATTTGTCAAGATTTATTTTTATTTGTCATCCCCCGACTTGATCGGGGGATCTGGTTTTTCTGGATCCCGGGTCTCGCTACGCTCGCCCGGGATGACATTACTCTTTTTTCAGGTTAAGAATGGCCCTTTCTAAACTGTCATGCCACCTTGGCATTTCAATTGAAAATTCACGCTGAAGTCTTTCTGATGTTAAAGATGAATAGGGGGGCCTCGGAGCCGAACGTTTTAAATTTTCTTCCAATACAGCTTGAATATTTTGAGAAGTTACAGCGATCCCGTTGAGCTCAAAAATAGCTTTTCCAAACTCTACCCAATTGCAAGCCCCCTGAGAAGCGACATGAATGACACCCTTGGCGTCTTTTTGAACCAATTGAAGAAGTGTCTGGGCAACATCTTGAACATGCGTTGGGCTTCCCACACGGTTTTGAATGAGTTTATAGGGTCCAAGGTTTTTCTGTGTGGTTACGCCACGCACCAATTGGCTTGCAAAGGACGCACCCTCTTCATGATACAACCATTGCACACGCACCGTTAAACTATCTGGCAAAATGCTTTGAATATATTCTTCTGCTTTTAATTTACTTTTTGCATACTGACTTAAAGCATGAACTGCATCCGACTCCCCATACGGTTCGTTTTTTTGGCCATCAAAGACATAGTCGGTACTAATATGGATCAAACGTCCCCCATTTTCATCTAAGGGAAGACAAATATTTTTAACCCCCTGGGCATTCACGTTAAAAGCTTCATCTGGATGTGTTTCACAATGGTCTACATTCGAAAGTGCAGCACAATTTACGACATAGGCAGGATGCAGATGTTCAATCCAAACGGCAACATCCATCCCTTTGGTAATATCGAGTTCTTTGTGGGTCGCAGATTTTACATGGAATCCGGCATCTAAGAACACGCGGACCACTTCGGCGCCTAAAAGCCCACCTGCCCCCAGAACTAAGACTGTTTGTGTAGACCTACCGGTCGTAGAATTTTTTTCCACCATGTTTCATTTGTTTCATACCATTCAATGAGTGATGGCAACTCATCATCAATATGATATTTGGGTTTCCAACCCAATGTATTTTCAATTTTTGTTGAATCGATGGCATACCGTCTGTCATGCCCTAGACGATCTGTGACGGATTGTAAAAGCGCTTTGGGCTTCTTTAAAATTTTTAAGATTTGATTGGCAATATCGACATTCTTTTTTTCACTTCTAGCCCCAATATTGTAAATGTCTCCTGGACGCCCTTTTTCTAAAACCAAATACAATGCATTCACATGATCTTCAACATGGATCCAATCTCTCACATAAAGACCGTCGCCATACAATGGAAGCGTTTTATTTTGAAGCGCATTTAAAATAAATAAAGGAATGAGTTTTTCTGGATACTGATACGGTCCAAAATTATTGCTACACCGTGTAATTAAAACGGGTAGATCGAATGTTTTAAAATAGCTTCTACAGAGTAAATCCGCGGAAGCTTTGCTGGCGGCATAGGGACTATTGGGCGAAAGCGGGGTTTTTTCTGTAAAATACCCTGTATCTCCTAAACTACCGTACACTTCATCTGTTGAAACTTGTAAAAATCGATGAACCCCATGTTTTTTGGCTGCTTCCAATAAAACATGGGTGCCTGTAATATTGGTTTGAATAAAAGACGCGGCATCTTGAATGGAACGATCTACATGACTTTCTGCTGCAAAATTAAGGATGGTATCGATTTGATGTTTTTTCAGAAGTTCTGCTACAAGACCACGATCCGAAATATCCCCGCAAATAAAAGTATAGTTTGAATGTGTTTCAATCGACTTTAAATTATCGAGATTTCCCGCATAGGTGAGTTTATCTAGGTTTACCAATTTTGAATTTGGATTTCTTTCAAAAAAGTTTCGAACAAAGCAAGACCCAATAAATCCCGCCCCCCCTGTCACTAAAATATTCATTATATGAGCTCTATTTTGGAATTGTCGCCCACCATGAATTGATGGTTTTTAATGCGGCGCTGTTCCCCTAAAATTTCGACATTTTTTCCAATCAAGCTATCTGAAATTCGATGTCCAATCTTAGATATCGTACTGCCTTCTAAAACAATGCTGTGTTCAATTTCGCTTTCAACAATTTTACAACCGTTACTGATCGACGTAAAAGGCCCAATATAAGCATTTTGAATTGTAACATTCTCACCAATAATTGCAGGTCCACGAACAATACTGTTTTCAACGACCGCTCCTTTTCCAATTACCACTTTAAATTCAATGCTGGATTTTTCATCGACCTTGCCTTCAATCTTTGTTTCTAAGGCATCACTCATCATCCGATTGGCTTCCAAAAGATCTTCCAGTTTTCCTGTGTCTTTCCACCACCCTTTAATGACATGCGATTTTACATTTAAGTTTTGATCGACCAACCATTGAATGGCATCTGTAATTTCAAGTTCGCCTCTTTGTGAATAATCAATGGCTTTGGCCGCACGAAAAATATTGGAATCAAATAAATAAACTCCCACCAAAGCCAAATCGCTTTTTGGATTTTTCGGTTTTTCAACCAAACGAATGACGCGATCTTTTTCGAGCTCTGCAACGCCAAACTGACTTGGGTTTGGAACTTTGACCAATAAAATTTGGGCTGTGGGCGTTTGCCGTTTAAATTCTTGAACAAATTCTTTAACGCCCCCTTTAATGACATTGTCGCCCAGGTACATAATAAAAGGGGAATCTCCGATAAACTTTTCTGCCGTTAAAACAGCATGGGCCAAACCCAAAGGCTTTTCTTGTTCAATATAGGTAATCTTCACTTCCCACTGGCTACCATCGCCCACGGCTTTTTTAATTTCGTCTTTGGTGTCACCCACAATAATCCCAATATCGTAAATGCCAGCTTCTTTTAAGGCCTCAATGCCATAAAAAAGAATAGGTTTATTCACAATGGGCACCAGCTGTTTGGCGCTGGTATGCGTAATGGGCCGAAGCCGTGTGCCATGACCGCCGCTTAAAATTAAACCTTTCATAAAATTTGATTATCCTATTTAGAGAGATTTCGCAATCACCCCAATATTTGGTGCAAAGTATCCGCATCGTCCAAAAACAGCTTTTTCAATTTTTGAAAGCCCATAACATAAATTTCTTCCCAATTTTTTTCTAAAATCCATATACCAAGGGGTTTCATATTGATAATAGTGCCCTACAAACTTGTGCCAATTTGGAAGTTGGATGGGGGGCGCTACATAAATCTTTAAAACTTGAAAACCACATTGTTTAAGTACCTTTGATAACGTTTCATCTGTATAATGCACGACATGTTCATAAGAATCAAAAATATCGTAACTGGATTTTTTAAAAAGCTTACGAATCACAAACCATTTTAATAAATTAAAACGCGCATTGGGAACTTTAATGAGAACAACGCCATCCGGTTTTAAAATTTCTTTTACTCTGCTTAAGATCTGTTTGGGATTTACGATGTGTTCAAAGACATCTGTCATGGTAACAATATCAAAAAAGTTGTTTTGAAAACTGGAATTTTCTAAAAAAGCCGTTTCGACATTTAACCCATTTTTTTCGCGTGCAATGTTGGATAAAGATTCCGAAGGGTCCACGCCATAGCCTTCATAACCATATTCAACAGCCTTCTTTAAAAAAAAGCCCATATTACAGCCCACATCCAAAAATTTTCCTTCAGGCTTTATTTTTTTAAGAAGATTTAAGTCATGTGCATACGTAGAATCGCGATGATGTTTCTTTTTGCCTTCAAAAATGAGCCGACTTTCATTCACGTAATGACTCGCATCTCCCCAATACACTTTTTCAGGCTCTTTTACTCTGGGACTGACACGAATGAGATTACAAGATTTACACTTACAGATTTCTAAGCTTTCACGCTCTCGATCAATAAATTTTGTCTCACTTTTTTCGCAAAGTGGACAAGGCCACTGCATGACTTCATGTGAAGCATAGGAACTTTTTTGAAGCCCCCCTCTGATATACTCACTCATTTATTCCTCCCTTAAAACAACGTATAAATAAAAGGCGCCACCGCGGAACCTTCCGTAAAGACAATCAGAAAGCCTAAAAGCAGAAGCACGAAAATAATGGGCGTCATCCACCACAGTTTTCTTTCTTTTAAAAAGATCCAAAATTCTTTTAGAATTGAAAATTTATCCAATGCGTTTGAAAGTTTCATCTATCCTCCTTTAATCCAGCTCAAACTCTTGAAGCCAATTTTGATTTTGTGTGTGTTTTGGCATTTCTTTCTTATACAGTAAAAATTCATCCAGCACCAAAATATCCATATCTGTACGCATAAAGCAACGAAAAGCATCTTCTGGGGTGCATACAATCGGCTCTCCTCGCACATTAAAAGAAGTATTAATCACAACGGGACATCCTGTGAGTTCATCAAACGCTTGAATCAGTTTATAAAACCTTTCATTTTGCGTTTGATTTACAGTTTGAATTCGCGCAGAGCCATCGACATGTGTGACGGCTGGAATGGTTCTTTTGTCCGATCTTACTTGATCCACCAAAAGCATAAAAGGGCTTTGCCCTTTCAATTCAAAAATGTCTGAAACTTTTTCTTCCAAAACAGTTGGGGCAAAAGGCCGAAACGATTCTCGAAATTTAATTTTCATATTGACAACATCTTGGTTTTTAGGATTTCTGGGGTCTGC
>MGRI01000047.1:11984-13783 GCA_001798105.1 Deltaproteobacteria bacterium RIFCSPHIGHO2_02_FULL_40_11 | reverse complement strand
AATTTTATTTTTGGGGCCTGCGATATCACTGACGCCATCAAAATTAAAATCGCCCTCTACCAGATCAATCTTTCCATTTTGATTTTGATCCACGCCCATGTTTTTTAAAATACGAATCAGTTGAAATAAATCGACAACGGTTTGGCGTAAAATATTTCGTGTTTTAAAAACATCGGCTGTAAAAAAGTCTTCACCAGAATCGGTGATGCCGTCATTGTCTACATCTGTGGCGCGCCCTTCTCGGGTGAGCGCACGAAAAATTCCGGTTCGAAAAAGCTTGTCAATCATTTTAGAAAAAAAGCTTTCGGTTTGAAGATCTTGCTCCGAAATTTCTTCTCCAACATAACTTGCCAATTCTTTTAAATCTTCTTTGATGGCTTCAAATTTTTCTTCATCTAACGTATGCAGCATTGAAAAAAACTGAATGAGTTGCACAGGGATGGAAGCCAAATGATGGTCTGGTCCATGGTTTGCAGCATCAATGGTAATCGATGCAATGCCTTTGGAGGCCAAAATATTGGCCAGCCCAATCACATCCACGCGGGCACGTTTATTGCCATGGCCATAAATGGCGATGGGAAAGGGTGGTTTATGTTCCGAAGTTATTTTGGGAACAGAAATCATGAAAAACACGGGGCGGTTTTCATGGGCTTTCATCTCAATGTCATGGGGTA
Organism: Deltaproteobacteria bacterium RIFCSPHIGHO2_02_FULL_40_11; assembly: GCA_001798105.1. Taxonomy (GTDB): domain Bacteria; phylum Bdellovibrionota; class JACOXK01; order 2-02-FULL-40-11; family 2-02-FULL-40-11; genus 2-02-FULL-40-11. The sequence goes on along the minus strand of MGRI01000047.1, from coordinate 13,109 downwards.
AGAACTCTGGGGTTCTGTAACTTCCAAATACAAAGTAATCTACATTTTCAAAATTGACGAGTTTTTCAAACGGATAATTTTTGACAAGTCCAATTTTCGCAGCCAGTTTTACCAATTTTACAGCAACTTTTTGAAAGAAATGAGGGGTTAAGACAAAAGAATTGTGATCGATATCCAAAAACTTTGTTTTTAAGTCTGTAATTTTAGAAAAAACGGGTGGAAATTCTTGATTTAAATTTTGATAAGGTCCTGTTTGATATAGTCCCTCTCGAATTTTAGGGAGGGGATGTAAAATAGATTGCGTGGTAAAGGTCCAGGCATAGACAATTTTATTTTCTTGCATGCCAATTTGTTTAAAAATTTCTAAAAGACTCGGGTGAATTTCTTTTTCAGAGCGGATGGGTGCGCCATTTGTGCCAAGCATGTCTACTGTTAAAATAACGCCATATTTTGTTTCTTCTTCCAGCGGAAAAAGCGGGCGCAAAACCAAGGTATTGGTTTTATCTTCATAAATGGGTTTTTGATTTTTGGGACCAAAGAAAAAATCGCTTAAATTTTCTTTGGGATCGTTTGCGAAATAACTCATGGGTTTTTCAAGTTCATACAGATACACCCCCGAGCCAAAATCCAGAGGAACAGTTTTTAAAAAGTTTGCAGAAGTCGATTCCAGATTCATGAGTTTAATCGATTCCATGTGAACTGTTTTTAAATCAATGGCTTGATCAAAGGGGATCAGAAGCGGCGAAAAGGTTCCAAACCCATTCACTTTATTTGCGGTGCTACGAATATATTTTTCAAAATTCGATTTTCCAAATACGGGAAGCTGGACCCGAAGGCCTGTGCGGGATGTTTCATCTTCAATGGTAAAATCGTCATTGGGAAAAGGATATTGGGGGAGCGTGTAGGGCGTTTCATCAAAAATAATTTTAGGACCAGATGCCGCCCAAAGATTTGCGGTAAAGACACAGGCTAGAAACAGCGCAAGGAAAAACCTTGGCATACACGTAGTATATGTGAGCTTTCAATCAGAATGCCATGAAAAGATATGATGCTGTGCGTTATGGGTCAAAGCCATGCCAGGCAGAGGTCGTTCCCGATGAATTCATGCGCTTCATGGCTCGCGTG
>MGRI01000047.1:8270-11870 GCA_001798105.1 Deltaproteobacteria bacterium RIFCSPHIGHO2_02_FULL_40_11 | reverse complement strand
TCTGCGGGGGAAATTGTTGGTTTTTTAGGCCCGAATGGCGCGGGGAAAACCACAACCATGCGTATTTTAACCTGTTTTATGCCAGCCACCACAGGCTCTGTAAACGTTGCTGGCTACGATGTGTTTGAAAATGCCTATGAAGTGAAAAAATGCATAGGCTATTTGCCAGAAAACCCACCCCTTTATCCAGAGCTCTCTGTTACTGATTACTTAGAATATGTTTCTGTTTTAAAAGGCGTTGAAAAATCTAAAATTCAAAAAGCAGTTTCGGCGGTGATTGAAAAATGTCATTTGGGCGAGGTGCAAAATAGGCTGATTGGGCACCTCTCCAAAGGGTTTCGCCAACGTGTGGGGTTGGCGCAAGCTTTGGTGCATAATCCAAAACTTCTTATTTTAGATGAGCCGACCGTGGGGCTCGATCCCAGACAAATTATTGATATTCGTGGGCTCATTAAACAGCTTTCTGGAGAACATACGGTTCTTTTAAGTACGCATATTCTGCCTGAAGTCACACAAACATGTCGACGGATCGTTATTATTAACGAAGGAAGAATTGTGGCTGTAGATACGTACGATCAACTTTCGAGCCAGCTTCGAAAAACAGATAAAATTGAATTACGCGTTCAAAATGGTGCGGGTGTGAAAGAAGATCTCAAAGCCATTTCTGGCGTTGAACAAGTCACGCCTATTTTAGGCGAAAATAATAGGTTTTTAGTGGAATGTAGCAAAGTAAGTGACGAGTTGCGTGCAAAAATTTCAAAAGCTGTCATGGATAAAGGGCTTTTGGAAATGACACCCAAACAATTTAGCTTAGAAGAAGTCTTCTTAAAATTAACCACAGAAGAGGCAAAGACATGAAAAATATTTGGGCGATCGCAAAAAAAGATTTAAAAGGATATTTTTTAACGCCCATTGGGTATTTGGTGATTACTGTTTTTGTGGGGCTGATCAGTTGGATGTTTTGTGCATCGGTTATTGATTTTTTAAAACGCTCTCAAATGATGCGGCAGTTTGGCCAAATGGCAGAAATGAACCTCAATGCCATGGTGATGCAACCTGTGCTGGGCAATATGGCTGTCATTTTTTTACTCATGGGAAGCTTGATTACGATGCGGTTGATTGCGGAAGAGCGAAAAATGCACACATTGGAACTTTTATTTACGTCGCCCTTAAGGTCTTATGAAATTGTTTTAGGAAAATACTTGGCAGGGCTTTTATTTTTTATCGTGATGCTGAGTCCAACTTTATTTTTCCCGCTCATGCTTAAATTTTTTGGGAATCCAGATTTGAGACAAATTGCAGCTGGGTATTTGGGCGTATTGTTATTGGGGGGCTCCTTTATTGCGCTTGGGCTTTTTATTTCTGCGTTGACGGAAAACCAAATTACAGCTGCCGCTGTAACGTTTGGGCTTTTTTTATTTTTTTGGATTATCAGTTGGTTGACAGGGTCTACCAACGGGGGGGCGGCCTCAACCCTGGTGTCTTATATTTCAATTATTGATCATCTTTCCAATTTTATTCGAGGGCTGATCGATACCAGAGATCTCATTTATTATTTTAGTTTTATTTTCTTTGGATTATTTTTAACCCATCAAGCGATTGAATCGCATAGGTGGCGCTAGTGATGAAGCAACGGATCAGTCAAATTTTAGCATGGGTGGGCGCTTTTAGGCTTTTGATTTCGTTTTTTTATTTTGTGATTCGGGCTCAGGCAGACTGGATGTTGTATGGAACCCTCATCATCAGTCTTCTTTTTTTAGGATTTTTTATGTATTCCAACGCTAAAGATCTTAAAAACTGGTTTCAGTGGAAACGTTCGACGTCTTATAATTTTAATGCGATCATCCTGTCTTTGATTGTTCTTTTTATTTTAGCGCTCATTAATTTTGTGGGGACAAGGCATCATAAGCGCATCGATTTTACAGAAAATAAACTTTTTTCACTTTCACCGCAATCCATCAAAGTTTTAAAAGCACTTACAGAAGAAGTAAGCATTAAAGGATTTTTTAAACCTTCTGAAAAACCTTTCTTTGATGATCTTTTAGATAAGTACAAATACCATAGCGATAAACTGAAAGTTGAATTCATTGATCCAGACACGAATGTGGCTTTGACCAAACAGTATGGCATTAAAAAATATCAAACCATTGTGGTTGAAAAGGGAAAACGGGAAGCGCGAATTGAAGGCGTGGAGGAAGAAAAATTAACCAATGCCATTATCAAAGTCGGCAAAGAAAAAGAGCCGATTGTATATTTTGTAACGGGGCATGGCGAAAAATCTGTTCAAGATAAAGAACGCGATGGTATGGGTGTGGCCAAAGAAGAGTTGGAAAAAGAAGGCTATGTGGTGCAAGAGCTTTTACTTTTAAGCGCCAAAGAGGTGCCAAGCGATGCGGAAGTTTTAGTCATTGCAGGTCCCACAAAACCCTTTTTAAAACAAGAAGTGACGCTTTTAGAAAATTACTTAAAACAAGGCGGGCGCTTATTTTTACTTTTAGATACAGATGGGAACAATCTTGGTATTGAGCCGATTTTAAAAGAAATGGGCGTTACGGCAAGAAACGATGTTGCCATTGATCCTTTTTCAACCGTTTTTGGGCAAAGTGCGGCAGTCCCCGTTATTACAAAATATCCACAACATGCTTTAACCAAAGACATGGGCATGACAACGTTTTACCCGATGGCGAGATCCTTTGAAGTTCAAGAAAAATCACCCAGGAAAAATATGAAAGTTGAAAAAATCTTAGAAACCTCGGAAAAAAGTTGGGGAGAAACAGGTTCTTTAAAACAAGGGACTGCTAAAAAAGATGGAAACGATGTTGCAGGACCTTTGGTTTTAGGATGGGTAGCCGAAGGAAATTGGGAAGATCAACAAATAGATCCCAAACAAAAAATGCGTATGGTGACAATTGGTGATTGCGATTTTGCCAATAATAGAACCTTTCATTTTTCAGGAAATGGCAATATGTTTTTAAATTCTGTGGCATGGCTCATTGAAGATGAAAACATGATTTCCATACGCCCCAATCAAGCGCAAGCCGGAAAACTCTTTTTAACAGACGTCCAAGCTCGATTTATGTTGATCTTTACAGTGGTGATTTTACCGCTTCTCATCATTGGATCGGGGATGGTTGTTTGGTGGCGTCGCAGAAGGCTGGCATGAAAAAGTTTAAAACAACGTATATTCTGGCTGCCATTTTAATGGGTTTGGCCGTGTATGTGTACTTTGTAGAATTTAAACTATCTGAAAAAAAAGCCATTCAAAAAGAAAAGGCCGAAAAAGTTTTAGCTTTGTCTGGCGACCTCATTGAAGCCGTTACGCTTAAAAATAGCGCTGGAGAATTTTTTGCAAAGCGCGTGGGGCACGCAAAGTGGCACCTTGAAAAACCCTTAAATGCGCCCGCTGATAGTTGGGTGTGGGACAATATTGTCAAAGCCGCAACCGACACAAAATTTACACGCGTCATTTCAGAAAATACCTCAGATTTAGAACCATTTGGGTTAAAAACGCCCAGATATTCGGTGGAGCTCCATTTAAAAAATAATGAAAAAAGAAGTTTCTACGTGGGCGATGATAATCCGATCGGCGATTCTGTTTTT
>MGRI01000047.1:4461-8145 GCA_001798105.1 Deltaproteobacteria bacterium RIFCSPHIGHO2_02_FULL_40_11 | reverse complement strand
AAAAAGTAAACTTCCAGCCGATCCTCAAAAAATGACAGATCTCTTCAATACACTCAACTTTTTAGAAGTCAAAGAATTTGAAGCAGAAGACCCCAAAGATTTAAAAAAATACGGTCTTGAAAATCCTGCACTCAAGGTCATTCTTCGCGATGAAAAATCCGCGCAACTTCAATTGGAGCTCGGCACCCACGAAGGCAAGGACAACTTTGTGTATGCCAAAAAAACGGGCCAAAAACCTGTCTACAAAGTTCGAGACGCCATCATGAGCCGCATTCCCAAAACCGCCCAGGAATTTGAAAAGAAAGAAGAAGTAAAAAAATAATATTTGCATATTTTCCTAAAATAGGATATTATGAAATATAAAGGAGGTTTTTTATGTCTCAAAAAGCCGTAAAACTCTTAAAAGTACCCAATAATGGACAAATTAGTATTGGTAAAAAATGGGCTGGTCGGGAAGTGAAACTTGAAGTGGTCAGTGATAATGAGATTCGAATTGTTTCGGGGATATTTGTACCAGAACACCAAAAAACATTTTATACATCTGAAGCTCAAAAACAGCTTACAGAATTTAATGCATGGGAGAGCGCCCACCCCCCAACAGATACCAACCTTGAAAAACTGAGAAGAAAACTTGGTAAAAAAACAAGGTAAAAGTTCGAACCTTGAGCTTGTTCAATGCGATTTGGAATATCCTGAATTCCAAAACCAGTTAAAACATCTTTCAGATCAAGAATTTAACGATTTTATAAGATGCATTCGTAAAATTAAGCAGATGACATGGCAACAAATCTATCAGACGTCCTCCCGTACGCAAAAACGTGGTTTAAACTGGGAAGTGTTACATGGACAAAAAACCGCCTCTGACGCCACGATTGCTTCTATTCGTGTTACACAAAAATTTAGGGCGCGAGTAACACGGGCGGGGTGCTATATGCGGTTCATCTCACTTCACCCAGATCATGATAGTGCTTATCGGTAATTCCCTTTTCGGTGACATTTAATGTGAGTCAATGCGGCACGTGTATAACAATTTTTGTCACCCTCACAAAAACACCCCAAAAGCCATAAAAAAATATCAATATTATCAATAACTTATCTCAATATCCCTCTGGCATACTGCTTGCTATATAAATAAGCATGAGGCGTCGTGTGCCAAAGATCATTTTTTTATGTGTATTGAGTGTCGTTTTTTGCCTTTTTCAAAGGGGCCAGGCGCAAGAGGTGGTCCCTCCCGATGACATTCATGCTTCAAAATTACAGGAGAAAATTTGGGATTTAAAACGATCTGGCAATTATACGGAGGGAGAAGTTTTTCAAAGTGAACTTCTAGATATATTAAAAAATGGTGTGATCTCAGAGAAGACAGCATTAAATTTAGGGGGAACAAAAAACTTTACTATTATTTTTAGTAACGGATTGATGGGGATCTTTAAGCCACGCGTTCAATATGATGATTCTGGATTCTTAGATCCTAAAGTGAATGCTGATGCGGAAGTGGCTGCATATGAAGTTGATAGACTTTTGGGATTAGATGTTGTGCCTACAACAGTCATGAGAAGCATCGAAGGACAAGAAGGTTCTCTTCAGGTATGGATTCCCAGCAGCAGAACAGCCTTTCAATGCTTACAAGAATCTGGGCTGATAATAGATAGATCTAAGAAGGTTAAATTTTTGGATTATTTGATTTTCAACAGAGACGTTAGAGCGGACAACTACCTTATTTTAAAAAATGGTACTCAGGCATCAATTGATCATGGACTAGCTTTTAAAGTTTCTAATTCTACAGTTGAAGAAGAAGCAAGAAAAATGCTCAGAGATGTTAACGGTTACTATCCTGGAAAAACTGTTTTGAATCGTTTGCGAAGTGTTTCAGATCAAGACTGGAGAGAAGCTCTTTCTTCCCATTTAACCCCCAGTCAAATAAAGGCAATCATTCAAAGGAGAGAAGAATACTTGAGAATATATGAAGAAAAGGGGGAATCAGATTCGGTGCAACAACAACCCACAGTTTCGCAAGAAAATGAGCCACAAAACGAGCCCACTGACTTTCGCCAAAACACGCGGCTTCGGATTCAAAATTTTATAGATGCAAAGAGCGATGCTTCGGTTCGACTTTTTTTAAAAGAATTGATGGCGCCTGCGTTTTTGGATCTGGAACAACTCCAATTGAAATTTGTTCAAAGGCCTGAAGCGCGTGTGTATGTCGAAAAACTGGTATCTGCCATCCAAGATCTCTTTATTGGCGTTTTTGCGCAGGAATATGATTTACGTGTGCCCAAAGAATTTATGCGGGCTTTGCCTCAATTTTCGATGTGCGTGGATCGCCTCATGACGACGTTTGAATGGTCTCCTCAAAAACTTGAAGCCTTTTCAAGGTTGGCCTTAAGGCGTATTCAGAAAGAATTTTTTACCCATCCCATTGAAGGAGATGTGTTTTCCAAAGCCATTCAATTGGCCAATACGTTTACCATAGGATCGCGTTCAAAGCGTGTCGATATTGAAGCACTTTCCAATAGAGCCTTTGTAGGAAACTTTGAAGCATCGCTTCAAAAAATAGGATGGCAAGGGAAACCCGCTACGCAAGCCGTTTTTCCACAGAGAGCGCAGACCACGCAAATCATGGAAGCGCTGAAACGGTATTGGAAAACAACGTCGCCCAATGAAAAAAGAAAAGACGCCTTTTGGGCCAAAGATGTCTTATATCCGATGGGCGGAGTGGATGCCGTTACCGTTCTTGAAAGGTTTCCAAAAGCCCAATCCGTTATTTTGGTAGGGAAAGAGAGATTTGGCTCCCTTGAAAGTTTAGACAGATATTTAGAACATCCCATTCCATGGGCGCCAGGAATTGCTTATGATTATAAAGATGAACTTGAGCGTATGGAAAAAAAATATGGGGGTGTTGGCGGCGCGCTTGTACATCGCTTAATGAAGCAATATGGGCTTACACGAAGGCAGATTTCAGTTACATTTGTTGAACTTACGTCTCAAGGGAAACTGGTTTCTGTGGATCCCAGAAAAAAACATGTCCAACCACGAAGCGCTATTTTGGACCTTGAAATTCCAGAATCAGAAGGCAAAACAAGACGTGTTTCTGTGTTTTATATCAGCGAAAATTTCTTGCAGAGTTCAAAAGGATTTCGGGCCTGGATTCAAAACAGAAAATTTCAGACCTTGTTTTTAAAAGCAGAAATGAATTTACTTCAAGAACTCGTATTTTCTGAAGCAGCTCGGTTCTTTTTAAGAGAATCTTTTTATCGTAGAGCCCCTGTGGTGTATGGATTAACCATCGCACACGAGGTTCCTCCTTTTGCATCTCCGGATGCGGTCGAGTTTAGGCCTAAAAATAAACATGGGTATGGCAATACAGCTTTTATTGATTCTCCTTTGGAACTCTTGGCCTTCCACGTGGCTAAATTTAATAATATTCCAAGCATAGATCTGGGTTTTCTTTCAAGTGATACCAAAAAAGAACTGATGGTTTCTTATTTAAACCAACTTTTTGAAAAATTAAGGAGAACCCTTCTAAAAGCAACAGCGAAGCGAATTTTAGATGGTATGGAAAAGGCAATTTTTCAGATCGAAGATCCTAAAATTCAAAAAGAGTTTGATGCAAGGTACAGGGAAGCCAGGCGGACTTTCAATCAAAAAGGGGCATTTGCCTACGCATATGACCAGATCAGAAAT
>MGRI01000047.1:4231-4443 GCA_001798105.1 Deltaproteobacteria bacterium RIFCSPHIGHO2_02_FULL_40_11 | reverse complement strand
TCGAATTCTTCAAAAAAAGAATTATACCTGCATTCGCGAAGGTCTGGGCATGTATATCTGGGAGGAGCAGACGAAAAGGAGCATAAGACAAATTTAGACTTGATCGCCAAAATAGATGCGTTTGAGCCCCCGACTGTCCTTTTGGGGGAAGATCCAGTGTCTGAGGTTCAAGTCAAACTTTTGGAAAGCGTAAAACATTTTTATAAAACATT
>MGRI01000047.1:2565-4203 GCA_001798105.1 Deltaproteobacteria bacterium RIFCSPHIGHO2_02_FULL_40_11 | reverse complement strand
GATCCATCAGATCTGGAGTTGGGAAACAAGGTCGCACTTTTTAACCAGATGGTTCAAGACCTCATTTTAGAGCATAGGTTATCTAACGAAAAAATAAATGAAACTTTATATCCCATGATAGAAGCACTGTGTCGTGAAATTCCAGAATTACGCCAATTTGGGGATCCTTTTTTGGCCATCCTAAGAGAGATGGACTACCTTCCGGAGGGTGCTTTAAAAGAGAATCTCAGTTCCCAAAAGCATCGGTTTTATGTTTTGGCTCGAGATACAGGTTGGAAGGCGTTTTATGAAGCAAGAAAGTTTGAAAGTTTAGATGTGAAAGATATTTTAGAAAAAGTCTGGCGGGCATCTTCTTTTAAAGAAGCTCTTGAAACTGGAAAACAACTTTCTCGAATTGTGATTATGGGAGACGATGTGGAAGCGAAATTTGGGAAAGAATTTGTGCCAACACCTTTAGAAAAAGATGAGATTTCTATGATATGGCTTCAAAAATTTGCAAAATACAACTTAGGAGGTTTTAAAGATTTCACAGAAGGCAAAGCGGATGTTTTGGGACGGTATGTTCTAGATGGGGTTTATATATCAGACAAAAATATGACCGTGATTTTTTCTGAGAAAGCTCGTCGTATCGATGTTTTGGGGCATGAGCTGATGCATGCTGTAATGACACATCTTTGTAGAAAACTGGGTAACACTTACGCACAGCTTTTCTTGAAGAAAGAAATATCTGTCATGCTTCAGGAGATATTTATTTTAATCTATGAAATCCAAAACGGTCACCCTGAGCCGGGTACTTTTTTGGCGAGGCTTAAAGACTATGAAGCGCTTTTAAGGCGGATGTCCCCTGAAAATAAAAAATTTATGATTGAAGTTATTCAGGCTTATCAGAAAGGATTAAAGGGCTTGGTGTATGAAGGCGATCCTATTTTAAAAGCCGTTGAAATTTTAGAAGAAACACATGATTTGTCCGAATTTAAAAGAACTCTCGATCGAATCAATTACTGGGAGGATGTTTCAAGGGAAATTTCAAAAACTGATTATGAGAGCTATTTGGAAAGACAAAAACAGCGGCAAAAACAAAAAGAAGCCCAGCGCTTTGTTCGAGAGGCAGGCTATGCGCCTTATATAACCGATGAAATTTTAAATCGCCTGGCTTCGATGATTTTTAAAAGTAAGTGGCGAGGTTTTGTTTCAGATTATGACCGAAAACAAAACCGATACGTTGTTGATGTCGAGGCCATTCAAAGACAAGCTCTGGCCGGCGATCTTCAAGCGCAAATTTATATGCAAACTTTGGAAAATATAAAACAACGTCAAATGAATATGAAAAGCTTTGCTGAAAGAAACGGCATGCGTTTGGCAAGCTTTGGACTGAAAACAGCCAAAAGTACAGGGAGTTTTATGCTTTCGATGGCTTTGGCAGATAGCATTTGGTCTATCTTTCAAGCCCGGGGGCTGGAAGGCTTAGAAAATTTTATCGATCAACTGGATGACCCTGAGTTTTATCACAACTATTTTGCCTTTTCTTTTGCAGCTGGGATTACAGAAACAGGGTATCTCTATTTAAAAGGCGCAAACCAATATATGCAAGTAAAGCCAGAGCATTTTAAAAAGCTTCATCATAAAGCGCAAACCAGA
>MGRI01000047.1:1004-2556 GCA_001798105.1 Deltaproteobacteria bacterium RIFCSPHIGHO2_02_FULL_40_11 | reverse complement strand
GTTGGGCAAGCGGTTGTGACGTGGATGTCTGCCATTCGCCATCATCCAGATTTTGAGGCGGTTTTGAAAGATCCCAATAATTTTGAGTTGATGGCCAAAATTGCAAGCGATGTCTTTTTATCTAAAAATAATGCGACGCAAATTATTGTCGGGGCGGCTTCTTTTTGGAGTGCGATTCAGGCTGTAGAATTGACCGTGAACTATGGCAGAAAGTTTTGGGTGGGGGCAAAAACAGGATCTGGTGTTGCAAATACAAATCCTATGAGTGGCATTGTGCGCCTGGCAGCTATTTTTGTGATTGAAAAAGTGATTATGGCAACGGTGAACGCTATTTTCCCTTACGATGAATACATTCAGCATGGACGTCTCATGGAAGACCGCGCCATTTTTGAAAGAAAAATTTTGGATGCCAACAGTACCCAAAAAGATATTCAAGCTTATTTGGCAGCGATTCATGAAGCCTATAATCAGTTTCGCATGGGGCCTTTATTGCCACTCATCGAAGCAGAAGAAAAATTTAATCAAACCGTTTCAGAAGGGGGTCGGTATGTGAATCGACAAATCATTAATTTAGAAAGAGTGGCGCGAATTGAAAACTATCAACCCAAACGCACACAAGTTACCTTTACGCTTGATGGCAAACAATACGATTCCACAAAAGCGATGGGAGATTTTGAAGGAAATCGCTTTCTTCGCTTTTCGTATGACCAAAATGATCCAGAACTTTATTTTGATGAAATTGAGCTGATTCAAAGAGATCTTGAAAATGCAAAAAGGTATTCATCTTCTAACGATATTCAATCTTGGAAAGAAAGGTATTTAGAAGAAAATGAAGCGGATCCGAGAATTGATGATGTTGAAATGGCATTGATTCAATCGAAAAAAGAAAAAGCAAAAGAAACTTTAGAAACCATGATTCAAATTCAAAATGGCATTTCACTTTCAGAAATTCCTTCTGGATTGTGGCAAGAACTTTGGACGGGGTCTTCCCATAAAAACTTAGAAACCCTTTTAGAAGCGCACGAATCCCAAAAAGAGGCTTTGGCTAAAGATATTTTAGCTGCGGGCACGTTTGAGATTCAAACCCAGCTTTCGCCTGGCATTGTAGAGGTTGCCTTAGAAAGTCCAGAATACAGACAAAAATTACGCCAGTATCAAATGAAATTGGCGGAAGGTGGTTCGGGGAACTATAATCGCGTGGCCTCTTATTTTGAAGAAATTCGCTATTTAACTTCCTTAAAGCGTCGTTTAGACATTTTGGGCCATAGTCATGCAAAACAAAAGCTTGTTCAAGATGAAATTGAAATGGTTTTGGAACAATGGCAACAGCATGAAGTTCAACTGGCCAAAGAGGTGTATCATTTAGATGTTTCAGAAGAAATGGCAGCTCGAATGATGCTCAATATTTCAAACGCCGTTCACTGATGCGCTTTTAAAAAATACTGGTGTAAAATACCTGCTGCAAGTCCCGCACTTACAATTAAAAGTTTAAAATCTAGACCAAAAGATTTCATCAAAAGTAAAACAAAAATAAGCGCAATGAATTGCGCTG
>MGRI01000047.1:0-980 GCA_001798105.1 Deltaproteobacteria bacterium RIFCSPHIGHO2_02_FULL_40_11 | reverse complement strand
GCACATTTTTTTTGTAGAGCTCAAATTTATCTTTAAAATGAATGGTTAAATTATTTTCTTCATGTTGGACCGTGCCTTTATAAATGGCCCAAAATAATAAAAGCATGATTGTCACGAGCCACCAACTTTGTCCCAAAACAATAAAGCCCAGCCCCACCAAAAAAGACCCAATATAGAGCGGGTTTCGGGTATAGGCATAGGGCCCTGAAACAGTGAGCTCTTTTGTTTTATGAAGCGTGCCCGCAGCCCAGATACGAATGCTTTCGCCAAAGATGATTAAAGGCAAACTCATCCCAATGGATTTTAGAGTGGGGGAGGCATCTAAAATAAATAAAACCGAAAATAACCATCCTAAAATCAGTCTTAATTTTTTAGGGTTTGAAAGAGAATACACTTTCCAAAGGACTGTCAATTTATGTGTGAGTTTTGAAAGATCTGTATTTTCGTCTGTATTATGATAAACGCCGGGATACATTTTTTGACACGCAATGGGGATACCGTATTGGCCATCAGACGTAATGGTTTGCAGGTTTTCGCCGGTTAAGCCTGCTTTTTTAAGATCAATTAAAAAAAGTGTCCAATCCCTTTCATTTTCGTGGGAAGGCAACATGACATCAATCAATTCTTTTTTGCCATTGGGGTAAATGCCATAGGCCAAGAGAAAACATTTCTTTTTGGCGTCAAAAAGCCGGGTTCGGATATGAATGCCATCCAATATTAAATGGGTATAGGCGTTTGAAACAACTTGGTGAATCATTTAGGCGGGTCTTAAAATTTTTCCTAATTTTAAAGCCAAACTTAAATCGCCTTTGACTTTAAGCTTTCCGGTCATAAAGGCAAGTTGGGGATTCAGGCTTCCAGAAACCAACCCCACCAGGTGTTCGTCTTTCATGGTGATAATGCAATCTGGGTTTTCGTGTTCGCCAGCATTTACTTTTGAAGCCGTGGCATTGACTTCGATATACCAATGGCCACCGTTA
>MGRI01000046.1:3169-7470 GCA_001798105.1 Deltaproteobacteria bacterium RIFCSPHIGHO2_02_FULL_40_11 | reverse complement strand
ATCTACCAGGCTATGCACCGAAAATCCTAAAAAGGCCGTAATGCCCAAATTATGAAATTCACACTCACCTTCAAAACAAGCATGAATCATCACAAATTTTTCTAAAATATAATAAAGCAAAAATCCAATAAGCACACCCAATCCCACTTGGGAACCAATCAAGTGTGTGGCTTCTGGAATCATATATAAGAAGGTGGCGCCAATGAGCACCCCTGCGCCCAAACTAATAAATTGATGTTGGTGGGATTGCTTCCAATTCCATAAAAGAGGGATAAGGCCACCCACGATAGCAGCCAAAACAATGGCGATGCTTAAAAATAAAAGTGAATCCATCATTCGGGGCTAGTGACTTTGCGGTAAATTGTCGAGAACTTTATTAAGTTTTTCAGCAATATTATCCAAGCGATCGTATTTTCGAAACCGAATGCGCACTTTATGATTGCCTGCAATAATTTCATCGAGGTCTTTTTCCAAGCGGTACATAGGACCTGCAAAACGATGTGAAATTAAAACCCCATAGAAGAAAATTGCGATAAAAATAATGGGAAGTCCGACGGCTAAATAAAGATTAATGCGCTTTAAAACAGGAATGAGATGCCCATAAATCGATTCTGGAAGCGCTAATTGTTGCGCCATGAGGGTAGCAATTAAGTAATATAAACAACCACTTACCAAAAGTGTTGGCACAATCATGGAAATCACGATGGCAATTAAATACCGGCCTTGTATGGGCCCTTTAATAAAATATTGTTTTCTCATTTTATACTCGCTCATGGCTCCCCCTTTTTTAACTCAGGATGACACAACATTTTACCGAAAATCAAGCCTTTTAACTTGACGCATATAGATGCACGCGTATAATTAGCCTTTAAATATGAAACCTTCAAAACCACAGGGTCTATCCTTTGAAAAATCTCTAGAAAAGCTGGAAGGATTGGTCAAAAAGCTGGAAAGTGGCGAACTTTCTCTTGAGGATTCGGTACAAGCCTTTGAAGAAGGCGTTGAGCTTTCCAATTTTTGTAGTCAAAAACTCGATGAAGCTGAAAAAAAAGTAGAAATCTTGCTCACAAAAGACGGCACACTTAAAAAAGAACCGTTCGAAGCGTAATCCCATGAAGTTTAATTTGTACTTAGAAACGCGAAAATCGCTCATTGATAATGCTTTGGAAATGTTTTTCCATGAACGCAAAAAATCAAAAGAGGGTCCCTTTGCCGTTTTGTATGAAGCCATGCATTATAGCGTTTTTCCAGGCGGAAAGCGCTTGCGCCCCATTTTAACATGCGCAGCTTATGAAGCTTGCGGCGGCCAAACGGAAAATGTCTTACAAGTTGCTTGCGCCATTGAACTCATTCATACGTATTCTCTCATTCATGACGACTTACCCGCCATGGATGATGATGACTATCGCAGAGGAAAGCTTTCGAACCACAAAAAATATGGCGAAGCCACCGCCATTTTAGCAGGCGATGCTTTGGTCACAGAAGCCTTTGGCTTACTGAGCCAAGCCCGAAAAAAATTAAATGTTTCAAGTGATTTGGTTTTAGAAATGATCGAAGACATTTCACGTGCGTGTGGTGCCAGTGGCATGATTGGCGGCCAACACTTGGATATTCAATTTCAACAAAAAGAAGAAGATGAAATTAATTATCCAGAATTAGAGTTTTTGTATATTCGAAAAACGGGAAATTTAATTTTAGCCGCCATTACCAGTGGCGCCAAAGCAGCCGGTGCCACAGAAGACCAAATTAAAGCCTTGAGCCGTTATGGTGAAAACCTGGGGCTCGCCTTCCAGGTGGTCGATGACATTTTAGATGTTTCCGACGATTACAAAGGCCCAAGTATCCAAAGAAAAAATGCATTTCCCTCCATCTTAAGTTTAGATGAAGCCAAACAACGTTCCCGAGAGTTGTCGGCCCGAGCCATTGAAAGCTTAAAAAATTTTAATGAGAAAGCGAATCCCTTACGGGAGCTTGCAGATTATGTGGTGGAGCGCCAAGAATGAGTTTTTTGCACGGCATTAATTCTCCAAAAGATCTAAAACAAATTCGAAGAGTTGACCTCCCAAAAGTTTCCAAAGAAATTCGAAGCACCATTATTGAAGCTTGTTCACTCAATGGCGGGCACCTGGGTGCGAGTCTCGGCGCAACAGATCTGATTGTTGCCCTGCATTATGTCTTTAACATGCCTCAAGATAAAATGATTTGGGATGTGGGCCACCAAGCCTATGCGCATAAAGCCTTAACGGGTAGAAAAGATCGCCTCAATACCCTTCGAAAAACAAATGGCTTAAGCGGTTTTCCAAAACGAGATGAAAGCCCCTATGACACCTTTGGCACCGCACATGCTTCAACCGGAATTTCAGCAGCCCTGGGCGTAAAAACAGCTAAAAGTTTAAAAGGCAAAAAAGACAATGTGGTTGTCGTTGTGGGCGATGGGGGCTTAACCGGTGGCTTAAGCTATGAAGGCTTAAATCAAGCCGGGCATTTAAAAGATAACCTCATTGTTGTTTTAAATGATAACGGCATGTCGATTGCGCAAAACGTGGGAGCGATTACGCAGTTTCTTACCAAACGCGCTTCCAGCGAGCTTTATGAAAAATCCCGGCAAGAATTAAAAAACTTATTATCTGTTATTTCCGAACACGGGGTTCCGCTTTTAAGGCCGATTGAAAAAATTAGAAAATCACTCAAATCTTTATTTTCTTCAGGCATCTTTTTTGAATCTTTAGGATTCAGATACCTGGGTCCCTTTGATGGACACGATATTGAAACCATGGTGGATGTGTTTGAAAACCTAAAACATGATGAAAACCGTTCGCCTGTATTGGTTCATGTCATTACACAAAAAGGCAAAGGCTACGCGCCTGCAGAAAACGATCCGTTAGCATCGCACGGCGTAAAACCGTTTGATATTGAAACAGGGAAATCGCTTCCGCAAAAGAAAGCCCAAGCCCCAAGTTATACAAATGTATTTGCCCAGGCGCTGATAAAATGCGCCCAGGAAGATCAAAGCATTGTGGGAATTACAGCGGCCATGTCCTCTGGCACGGGGATTGATCTTTTTCAAAAAGAATTTCCAAATCGAACATTTGATGTCGGCATTGCAGAACAACATGCGACTGTGTTTGCAGCAGGACTTGCGACAGAAGGCATCAAACCTGCTTGCGCCATTTATTCCACATTTTTGCAGCGGGCGTTTGACCCAATTATCCATGACGTTGCCCTTCAAAACTTACCGGTTCATTTCTTTTTAGATCGAAGTGGGTTTGTGGGAGACGATGGTGCCACGCATCACGGCGTCTTTGACGTAAGTTATTTAAGATGTATTCCCAATATGGTTATCATGGCCCCAAAAGACGAAAACGAATTGCAACACATGGTGAAAACTTCTTTTGAACAAAATCAACCCACGGTCGTTCGATACCCCAGAGGAAACGGCGTGGGCGTACACATGGATGAAACTTTAAAATCCCTTCCCATTTGAAAATCTGAAATTGCATATCCCACACATGTTACAGATGAAGAACTTTTAAGTTCGGATGTGGCTCTGATTGCCCTGGGTTCCATGGTGCCCCCGGCCATTCAAGCCGCAAAAGTTTTAAAAGAACATGGCATCCATGCTTTGGTCTTAAACGCCCGGTTTGTAAAACCCTTAGATGAAGATATGATTTTAAAATTATGTGAAGCCATTCCCCACCTTGTAACGTTAGAAGAAAATGTATTGATGGGGGGATTTGGGTCTGCCGTTTTAGAATTGTTTTCCCAAAAAAGTATTCAAAAAACGGTACACCGTATGGGAATCCCAGATCGGTTTTTTGATCACGCCACGCCCAATGAACTTCTTTCCATGTGCAATCTACATCCCGAAGGCATTGTAAAATTTGTTCAAGAAAAGCTCGGAAAGCCTTTTAAAAAATCGAGCCCTGTTTCTTTGGTATCGTTACCACTTTAATTTTCGAATAATCTTGCGTTGAATACCGTCGCTATAGACAACCACTCCAGGAAAATAAATCTGGTCTTTAGAATCTATGTAAACACCATAATTGGAACTTCGACGAAGCTTATTTGAACCTCGTGCCCGATCTATCATTTTCCATGTCATACCACCATCTTCGCTCAGTCGGGTCATCCACAAATTTTCGTTCGCCCCCTCAAAGTTCCCCTCGCCCACAACAAACACCCTGTTTTTTGAATCAATATTAATATAGTTTGGGCTTGCGCCTAGAACACGGTCCACCATAGAAAAACTTTCTCCTTGATCGATACTTTTTCGAACAATCCAATAATTTTCTCGTTTTGAG
>MGRI01000046.1:0-3157 GCA_001798105.1 Deltaproteobacteria bacterium RIFCSPHIGHO2_02_FULL_40_11 | reverse complement strand
CTCACATTCCCCACCCTATAAACATATCCCTGTTGATCAATTTTTAAGCCGCGCAGGGTCACTCTTTCGCTACTCACTGTTTTAAAATCATCAACAATTTGCCAATTCTGACCGCTGTCGACGCTACGCAACACAAGCCATTTATAATCATCTACACCAGGCGCAACGCCAGGTCTTTTCGCTTGCGCATTACACCCCATATATAAATATCCATTCTTTGGATCGATCTCAAATCCAACCAAATGTGTACTTCTAAAGTCTTGATACGTAAAATCCTTAATTGTCTGCCATGTAGCACCTTGATTGTTACTCATTCGGATTAACGTATGTTCGATTGTTCCCGAAGTATCCATCATAGTACCTGCCACAAAAAGATTACCGTCATTATCTTTTCGAATCTTAAACGCTTTACTGAATTCACCCTCAATAAAATCATCCACAATTGCCCACGATTTTCCACGATCCATACTTTTTCTCACAATCCATCGACGGTAATCAATGTTACCAACAACATATAGCGTTTGATCGTCGACAAGAAGAATATCGGATAATTGATTAAATCTGGTTCCGACCGGGAAAAAGTCTTGAAAAATATCCCAATTTTTACCCTCATCCACACTTTTCCAAATCATCCCATGACTGGTACTCGCATCACCTTCTCCCATATAAATAGATCCGATCGCATATAAATGATTGCTCGAATCAGCCACAATCTTCAGACTGTCAGAGGGAGCAGCAGAGATCGTTGATATCTTGTCTTTGAAATCAAAGGATTCAAAATCAGAATCTTGATCTTGGGTGACAACGCCATCGTGATCGCTTCCTTGGGTTGCCCCAATTTGATCCTCAGTATTCTTATTTCCACAACTTGATAATAAAAACAAACCTATACATAAAAAAAGTATATATTGAAATGATCGCATAAATCTTCCTCCAACGTTCCACATTAAAACTCAAATTAAGTATACCATGTCTTGTATTTGTGTAAATACTGCCCTCCACAAAATTGTGAGAAAAATTAAAATTCGATTAAAAGAAAGATATAACATTTGCACTTTCTGGGTCATTTATGTACTTTTTGATAAGACATGCCCTTAAAAATTCTACATGCAGCAGACATTCACTTAGGCACACACTTTCCATCTTTGGGGGCGTATGCTCCAGAACGCAATCAAGATTTTTTAAAAACATTTTCTAAGATTTGTGAAACGGCTGTCACAGAAAAGGTCGATTTATTTTTTATTGCAGGCGATTTATTCGATTCCCCACATCCCTCCCACGAAGTTTTTGGGTGGGTGCAAGCGGAACTCGAAAAAGTCATTCAAAATCAAATTCCCATTGTCATTATTCCAGGCACCCATGACAATATTATGGCTTCGGATCATATTTTTAGGCACCCCTTTTGGGATAAAACCATTTTATTTAAAGACCCTATTTTAAAAGACCCCAAACACTTAAAAATTCAAGGGCACGATGTCTATCTTTATGGCATGGCCTATCTCCCAGAAGTCACAACCCCCTATTTGGAAAATATGAAACGCCGCCCAATGGATGGCATTCATTTGGGACTCATGCATGGCTCTGTGAAAGACGCCCCCAACTGGAAAATTTATGAAAAAGATTTCCCCATGACACAAGACGAACTTTTTGGATTAAATTTAGATTATGTCGCACTCGGGCATTATCATAATCCCATTGTGTATGAAAAAAATGGCATCGTTCGCGCAAGTTACACAGGCACCCCCGAGGGAAAACGTTTTATTGAAGCCGGGCCACGCGTTGTTCACCTCATTACAATTCAGATCCCCGCATTCGCGGGGATGACAAACCATGTGGAACTCAAGCCCATTCCCGTCCATACCAAAACCATGCTGGAAAAAGAAATTGATTTATTTGAACTGGCCGCAACAGAAAATATTGTTCAAAAAGTAAAGGAGCTTCAAGATCCGAACACGCTGCTCCGCTTAATTTTAAAGGGGACTTTAGAAGACGTTTTAGATCTTTCTAAAATTCAGGGAGATCTTGCCCCCTACTTTGCCTATCTTGAGATCATCGATGAAACCTCTGTCATCGATAGCCAGTGGATTCAAAGGCTGGAACAAGAAAATACCATTCGCGGGTTTTTTGTACGAAAGATGAAAGAAAAAATTAATCGGATTGAGTCTGAAGAAGAAAAAGAAATTTATAAAAATGCCTTTAAAGAAATTTTACAGGAATTCTCATAAGTCCATGCAGATTGAAACTTTAACATTAAAAGCTTTTGGGAAATTTGAAGATCAAACATTTTCCTTTCAACCTGGTCTGAATTTAATTGTTGGAAAAAATGAAACGGGGAAATCCACATTATTTCAAGCGATTTTAGGCATTTTATTTGGATATAAAAACGACCGAACCCGCTATTTACCCTGGCAAAACCCCCATCGCTTTGAAGCGGCCCTTTCGCTCAAAACAGGAGACAGAAACATTCATTTAGAAAGAAATTTTTTAGAAGACCTGGTCATTTGGAAAGAAGCCGGAAAAACATTTGAAGGAAAAGCTTCGCCCCTGGGAAGAAGCTCTGAAAGAGAAATGTATTACGATAAACTCCAAGCCCTTTTTGGATTTTCGGACCCCGATATTTTTAAACAATCGCTTTTTATTGAACAACGCGCCTTACATGCGCTACCGTCTTTACAAACCACAACTGAAATTAAGCAATTGATCTCCAATATCGCAGAATTTCGTTACGATGAAATTATTGAACGATTGGAAAATAAATATTTTGACCTCACCAAACAAAATCCAGAGGGTATGGACAAACGAAATGACCGCACCTTAGAAATGCTTCGGAAGAAAATTAAAGATTTAACACTTCGAATTCAAAAAGCCCACGAGGGGCAAGAAGCGCTTAAAAAAATGTCGCATCGCATTTCTGAACTCAAAGAAAAACTGGAAAAAAATGAAGTACATTTTGAAGCCTTAAGCAAAAGCCTGGAAGCCAAAGAAAGTTTAAAAAAACTTTTGCTGAAAGAAAGAGACACCTCACAAAGCTTAGCCGACCATGAAAAAAAAGAAGGACTCATCCAACGCCTTACCAGCCAAATTCAAGCTTTGGAAAAAACAAAACCCAGCCAAAATAGACTTCATGTTGCGCTCTGCCTCCTTTCTTTCTTTGCCA
>MGRI01000045.1:7247-7717 GCA_001798105.1 Deltaproteobacteria bacterium RIFCSPHIGHO2_02_FULL_40_11 | reverse complement strand
TGCGGCCTTGAATTTAACAGATATGGACGATCGCAATCAGGCCGCTGTGGTGATGGATGGAAGATTAAATATTTTTCATCTGTATTCTAATTTAAAAAATCCGAAAAGTGTTTTGGTTTTGGGGAGTCAAGAATTCCCAGTTCGGGATTTTTTCTTTCCAACGCGTGTCATTCAACTTCCTTTGCTTTCTTCAAGTGATCAATTGTCGTTTTTTGAAGGGACGATCGATGAAGCGCGTCGCGTGCAACCCGTTTTAGTTTCGATCAAACTCGATCAATTGATGTTGGATGGGGGCGATGGGCTTACAATTTTATTTCAAATCAAAGCCGCAGCCAATCCAAAGCAGGAAGAAATTGAATTGGCTTCAGATGCGATGCTTGTGGATAATCATTATTATACCCATGAGCAGCTCAGGGAGCTTGTGATCAGTGAGCGTAATATGGATGGCATGTTCACGCGTCCCATTTTGG
>MGRI01000045.1:6509-7204 GCA_001798105.1 Deltaproteobacteria bacterium RIFCSPHIGHO2_02_FULL_40_11 | reverse complement strand
GAAATGGAAACAAGATGTTGTGGGCGGAGTTTTAAAGCAATTAGAATCAGGGCGAAGGATGGATCGATCCATGCTGCCCCAAATTCCTTATCTGGATTTTAAAACCCGTCGTGTGCTGGTTCAAAAACTTCCCCAGATGTTTGTCACTCTTACTCAGACCCTTCAGCTGAACCAGGTGTATGATCCTGTGGGGCATCAACAAGGTGTTTATTTTGGACACGGCCGAGATCGGGTTTTACCCGAAGAATTTACTTTTTTAGGCGTTGTCGACGAAGATCCCAACGGAGAATTTTATATTTTTTCAAATAAGGAAATCGATATCAGAACCCAGGCAGCGTTTGTGAGCATAAACGGCAATTTATATTTTTTAATTCAAAGTAACAAAGCGCCGCTGGCATATATCCAAATTGGAGAAAAACTTCCAAAAGTGCCAGATCAACTGAGTTATCATGTCATGACCCTTCCCGAGAAAGAAGGAAAACTTTTGCACCATGTTTTGCTATCTACCGAAGACCAGGGGCAAGCACAAACTTTTTTTCTTTTAATTGAGCAAAACCTGGGTGTTTTGCAAATTGTACGACATGCGCTTATCTCAAGAACTTTTTTTGATACGGACGAACTTCGCTTTCGAACACAGTTTCATCATGAGGATAAAGTTGTGTTTGATCTTTTAACGCCCCGCCAGGATTCCAACG
>MGRI01000045.1:580-6485 GCA_001798105.1 Deltaproteobacteria bacterium RIFCSPHIGHO2_02_FULL_40_11 | reverse complement strand
CCACCGTTCCACATATCAATCTGACTGGAACAACCAATCAAAAATTAGCACAGATTTATTTGCAATTTTTGGATGAAAAGGAAATCATTCAAGGGGCTTTAGACTACCGTACTTATAATGAAGAGCATGCCTGGGAAAAAAGTACAGGTCTTTATTTTACAGATCCCAAAGCCCCAGCCACAGAATTAATTGCTGGAGAACTTTTGGAGTTCGATTCACGTCGACAAAAATCATCTGCTTTATTTTCAGATATTGTGGAGATTCCCAATGTGGGGCGTATGCGTTTTTCCGTTGTGGCGCTGGATACGAGTTTTGAAGGCGGAGAAAAAAGTTTTTCACTGGTGTTTGCAATGGCCCCTGAAGAGGGGGCATTCCCGCAGCATGAGTCATTCCCGCGAAAGCGGGAATCCGGTTTTTCTCCAAAATACCTGAAATTTAATATGCGTTCTCCTTTTTCGGATTTACAAGCTGTGGAACTTTTTCAAGGACGAAAAAAACATGGCCATCAGCTGGGTTTTTTAGTGTCTGTGGCGTCACAGGGCATATTTGTTTTTTCATTTTTGGTGGAGGCGAACAAAGGTGAGCTAGAACTTCACACACAACTCACGGGCCATCGTTTGGCATCTGAGGCCGGGGCGGAGTTTTTTACGAGAATCAGTTTGGATGATATGGGCCGCATTTATTGGATGGATACCCCGCAGCTTAAATCTACCGATCCCCATTATAAACTTACCCGGATTTTTGATGGCCAGAGTTTATTGTTGCAATCGCCGGAAGGCCGAAGAACCCCTGTGGTGCAGCTTACAGAAGTGAAAGACAAGGATGAAAGATTTTCGCAACATATGACACACGTCAACTGGCGTTTGTGGTCACCGGGGCAAATCCGGGATATGATTTTAGAATTTGAAAAACAGGAAAAAGCTTCTTTACTCTCCACGCTTGCATCTTCTCAAAAGCCAGCCGAAAGCCTGGATGCGGCGGAAGAAAAACAGAAAGATCTTTCGAAAATTCAAATTGGGAAAGATGTGCATCGGCGGTTGGATGAATATTATCCCCGCTTGGCACCTATTTTACATCAACTTGCAGATCCTTCAGTTCCAGGTCAGCATCAGGTGGTTTTGATTCCGGAATTCCAGAAAGATCATTTCATCGGATATGTTTTAAAACTATGGGCGGAAGAAGATTTTAGAAATCGAGATGGACTGCCACCCCAATTTCGATGGAGCAGCACCAACGATCGTTTAAAACTTTTTATGATGAACTTAGAAAAATCCGGCCAGGAAGATTTTTTTCATAATTTATCCAGCATGTTTGAGCAAAGTCAGGGGAGATCTGTTTTGCTGGTCGATCTGGATAAATTGGCACAGATTGACCGTCCTATCTTTCGCGAAGAAGGACAGGAGGATCCATTTGTATTGGATCTTGCTGATGTAGGCGCCACGGGTGAAGAATTTCCGCATGGTGTGTATTTACTGGAAACGGAAGGCGCAAAAGTGCCTCTGAAAGATTTTAAAGTCCATACGCAAAATCCAAAAAAAACATCGATTTTATTTTTTGGGTCCAAAGAGGCGCTTCAAAGAGTTCGAGATCAGGCCAAACCCGAAATGAAAGCAGGTCTTTTTGAAAAATCCCCCCCTCCCATTTCATACCACCATGGTGAGTGGCGCGTATGGGGGCCAAATACCGTGAGAGTGGATCCTGTCATTCAAAATGTTTTAACAAAAGGGGTTGCCAAATATAGGCAAAATGTTTTTCCAGAGCTTGAAAAACTTTTACAGGATGTTTCAGTCCCATCGCAGCCTTCCAGACATCGTGTTTTAATTGTGCCGGCTGAAATTAAAGATTTTGTCAAAAACACGATGCTTTCCAGGTGGGCGGATCCTCAGTACAAAGATCAAGGATGGCACTTTTCAAACTCTAATTTACGTTTGTATCGCTTAAAAGACGATACCCAAAAAGACGCTTCTAAAAAACAACCTGTTGGGCAGGAATCCATTTTTGAAAACCTAGAGATTATGCGAACCTTACCTGAAGGTGAAATGGCAGTTTTATTGGGGGATCTCAGTCGGGTTAAGACCGTTGGGCGGCCCAAAGCGCTTCATGCAACATCCAGAGAGTTTTATTTAAAAGATGTCGCGCAGAATACAGGTGAATCCATGTTGGAGGTTGAACCTTCGCAACCCTCGTCTCAAACTTTTCCACCCCATCTTTTATATCTTCTGGCAACAGAAGGGCAGGCTGTTTCCTTAGAAGACTTTGAAGCTTGGAAGAAAACACATCCATCTCATGTTTCAACGGTTTTGGTTGGAACCCGGGCAGAATGGAATCACTTGATTCAAGAAACCGCACTGGAAGAAAGGTTTGGTTTATCCAGCCATTTTGAAATTTTGGAACTCAAACTTCCGGACCATGAAACGCGAAAAAATATGTTACGACAAATACTTTCTCGCCCTGAAATTCGAAGTCTGGGGTATCAGTTTGACTCTAGAGTTCCCGGTAGCACCACCCCAAAAGATCCGCTCAAAATGAAAGATGAAATTCTGGCTTATATGGTGAGTTTTTGTGAGCGGCTTTCCAAAGAAAGAAACAAAGATATTTTAACAGAGTTTTTAAAATTTTTTCAAGTGTTTCAACGGGCGTTGATTGAAGATCCTCTTTTACGAAGAGATAAAAAAATTGATCGTTTTTTTGTGCAACGACTTATGTCAAAAGTTTTTACGCGCGTGCAGCTTAATCCCACATTGCTACCTCCTTCCGATCCTGTGAATTTACTTTCATCCAGAGAAGATTTGGCAATGCGGGTTGAACAGGCAGGCTACAAGGGACCCTTTGATATGACGACCCGTGTGGCAAGGGTGCTTCTCAATCAAACCGATCCCAACCCAAAGCTTTCGATTCCCAGTTCTTTTATTATGATTGGAGAAACGGGATCCGGAAAAACATCATTAATTTTAGCATTGCTTAAAGTTTTGGATATTCAGCTCTACGATTTTAATAAACCTGGCGATCTTCAGGCGCAGGCTTTTGTTTTAGATTGCAGACAGCTTGTGGAAGAGAGTGACAATATTTCAGAAGGACAAATTTCAATTACAGAGGCGAGAGAACATTTTGAACATTTTATGACACTTCCCAATGCCAATCGTTCTTTTATTTTTTTCGATGACGCCCATCTTCCCAAAGATTCCGTGAAAGAAGAATTGGTGCAATGGATGGAAACGCTGATGAATTCCCAAGATGGCATGTGGCGGGGAAAATCTCCTTTTACCAATAATGCAGAGCCTGTCGAAGTTCCTCTGCACAATACAATGTTTGGAATCAGCTTAAATCCTATTTATGACAGGGAGCGTCTGGAGCGTTTTGTCAAAGAATGGGAACGTCCGACCACAGATCAAATGATTTTTGCAGCCCTTTCCACCAAGGGCAAACAACTGGGGCCGGAATTTGTCAGACGGGTTGCCGAAGTGTTTAGACTCGATGAATTTGCACAGGGCGCAAAGTCCGCAGCTTTGTTGGCGGATGCCAAAAAGGGGGCACAAAATATTTTTAATACGCAAAACCGGATTGTTGTCATTTCGCCAGATAGCGCCGAATTAATCAGTAGTAAGTTTCCAGATGCCAACGCCAGGACATTTTTATCTGAGGCTCCCAGAGCGCTTTTAAATAGAGCAGATGGCTCCGATGGAAATGTTTTGCAAATTGTGGTGCCACGTGTTGAACCCGCGAAAATAGAGGATCAGTCGCTTAAATATTGGGGGGGAGATCCTGTAAAGATGGGAAACCAGCAGATTGAAAGTGCCATTGAGCAGTTCATACAGGAAAGTACGCATGCCATCCCCATTGAAGGGAGCTTCGAAGGAAGACTTGAGTTTGTAAAATATCTGGTCTCAGGTTTTCGGGTGTATGTGTACGAATGCCTCATTAAAGCCATGTGGAAAGATCCTAAATTTTCTTTGTCCGAAGCGCTACAATCACAACTTCTGGCCCCGCTTTTACATGGCGTTAAACACCATTTGACTCTAAACCCAGGACTTTTATTGGAACATTTAAATTTAGATTCCAAAGATTTTGGAGCCAGCAACCGATCTTTGGAATTGGAATTTAAAAGAGCGTTGGAAGCGAGAGACAAAGCCCCCTCTGCTTTTCGTCCCAGATGGATTTTTAGGGCTTCTCGAAACCAAAATATTTTAAGTCTCATTGAAGGGGGCCTACGGCAACAAAGAATTGAAAGAAGCAGGCGAGATGTAATGAATGATACTGCCATACGACTTGAACAAAAGCTCAGAGCTTTCTTAACACGGGTGGTGGCCATGGAACAATTGGAAAGATTGCCCTCTGCCAAAGCGTGGCTTCAATCTTTGGGAACTGTTTCAGATGTTGAGACAGATAAGGTGCTTCAAAGATTTTCCACTGAAATTGTGCGTGATTTTTTGGATTTTTCTGGAAAGTTGTTTGCAGATAGCCTTTTGGAAATGAATGCATCTGACCGCTATGCCGTGATTACAACCTATGATATGGGAAGGCTGTTTTATTTGGCTTTGGACCGAGCCATTGAAAAGCTGCCCTGGGGGCAGCTTACACAATTTATGATTGGAGCTTTAAGTCTTTCTGCGCGTGAAATGAGTTTGGGAGAGTTACCTTCCGCGCAGGCATATTTTTTTGAGAAAGAGTCATCGATTTTAATGCCACGAACGCCAGAACTTCCAGTACAAATGGCAGAAAGTTCTATGGCGTATCGGGCCTGGCGGGAGGCAAAACCCGGAGAAGTTTCAGAAAAAGAGGAACGATTTGGAAAAAACTTTTTGGATCAATGCGAACGCATGTTTGAAAGACCAAAAGGCATAGAATGAGAGGGAAATATGAAACGGCTTAGAAAGTTTTTCATTTTTTGGGGGGTGATGGGCATTTTTTTGAGTGTCACGCCTATAGATGCCGCCGGTGATTGCGAAGATGTTTTGGAAAATGGTCCAGGCCAAGTTTCAATTGTATCTTCTGGTCGAGATGCGGATCTGCTCCCACAGTACAAAAAAGATTTTCCACTCTTGGCTAAGCTTTCTCATTTTTTAGGAATTACAACGCCTCCACATCGTGTTGAAATGGTTCCTTCTGGACAACTGACGGCTTTAGCGGCAACAGGGCATTATCCCATTCCCCATTGGATTGATGGTGCGGT
The DNA here is from genome assembly GCA_001798105.1 of Deltaproteobacteria bacterium RIFCSPHIGHO2_02_FULL_40_11. Classification (GTDB taxonomy): domain Bacteria; phylum Bdellovibrionota; class JACOXK01; order 2-02-FULL-40-11; family 2-02-FULL-40-11; genus 2-02-FULL-40-11. The sequence continues at coordinate 1,315 of MGRI01000045.1, read as the reverse complement.
CATTGCCAACGCTTCTAAATCGGCAGGCAGTGTTTTAGAATTTGTACACCCGGGCTGTCCCACCTGTAGATCTTTTTATCAAGACACATCGCATTTAGAAGACCAAAGATCTGTGTATATTCATGTTTTGGGGCACAATGATTTTTCAAAACAATCTATCTTTTTTAAAATTCGCGGCGATATGGATCCAATGGCAGAATCCTTGCGTTTTGCGGAATTTGTGAACCGCTTATATGAAACCGTCGATCATGATGAGGTTTCGCTTTGGTATCAATTTTTAATGTCTCTGGTATATGCCCAGGATTTTGGTCGGGGAAGTTATGATGCACCGGAATTTTTTAAGCACGATCCAGATGCTAAAAGAGTCGTGCATGAAGTTGAAAGAGATTTATTTGGAGAAATTATTCATGATCCTTCCCAAAGCGCTTATGGGAGAGGTATTTGGCCAAAACGTCCAAGTAAAAGTATTTTACAAGCAACAGCTGAAAGTTTGCCGAACACCGCGCCTACGTGGAAAAGGGAAATGGCACTTGCCATGGAACGAATGTCTAAAGCCTATGGCGCCTTTGTCCAAACCAAATTTATGAATGAAGGATGGGCAACCTTTATGGAATGGTTTTTGGTGCCCTATACGCCGTGGCGTACCAGTAAAGACCTGGTGGCCTATGGACAAATGGGATATCCTCCCAATTTACAAGATCCTTATTGGTTGGGTGAACAAGGCTGGCAAAGACT
>MGRI01000045.1:0-562 GCA_001798105.1 Deltaproteobacteria bacterium RIFCSPHIGHO2_02_FULL_40_11 | reverse complement strand
GAAAGCAGGGTCTGGGCCCTCCACACAACATCTTCAAGAGATTGAAGCCAAAATTTCAAAATTTTTAGAAAGTCTGACGGAAGAAGAAAAGGCAGGCTTAAAATTTCCAGCGCCCAAAGATGTGGCGATCGACATGGGATTTATTGAATTTGCGCATCGCATTATGGGGACAGATAGCGATTATGATTTTTTGTTAAGAGCCCTCGATGCATCGTGGGTTCAGCGATGGAAACTCCATTTAAGAAGAGAAACCATGGGGCATGAATATGATTGGCTGCTTCCAGATCGAAAACCAGACGATAATGCCCAGTACATTATTACAAGTCGAAATCCAGGACGCGTGCTCCAAAAAATTGCTCAAAACGCTGTGGATCGAGAACTTCAACTCCCAAGTATTGCATTAGAAAATGCAAATGGCCTGGGTAGAAATGTATTTCAACTGAAACACACTGTATACCAAGGTATTCCCCTTCGGTTTAAATCGACGATTCAAACACTATATGTTTATGCGCGTTTATTTGAAAAACCAGTTTCAATTGAAACCGTGGCCAGTTCAAGTTGG
>MGRI01000044.1:7912-10986 GCA_001798105.1 Deltaproteobacteria bacterium RIFCSPHIGHO2_02_FULL_40_11 | reverse complement strand
ATTTGTAAAACCGAGTTTTTGCAATTTTTCTGTCGCCTTTTGGCTGGTTGGGCAGGTTGGGCCTGCACAATACACAACAATCCAATCATGCTTTGCAAAAAGTTTTGGGGCATATTGATCCAATTGGTTTTCAGGGATGTTAATGGATCCTGGAATATGATCCTTTAAAAACGCATCTTGTGGCAGCGTATTAATAATCACAGGATGTTTTTTCCCAGGTTGAATCATGGTTTTGAGTTCATTTAAGGTAATTTCTTTCATGTGTTTCTCCTATTTTTAGGTTGTATGGAACGTGATGTTCCATGGGTTTGGGGCCTGCGATTTTCGCAAGACCTATGGGGCCTATCGGTGTCTCAAGAAAAGACTTAAGGTTTATTATTGCTTTTGGGGTCAGACCCTCTTCAACTTACGAAGAAAATATTTTTCGTTCTGAGAATACTCTTTCTTAGTTTAAGAGGGTCTGACCCCTAGTTAGGCTTAGAATCTTGGGTTGACGTCTGTGGGAAGGGCTTCTATAACGGATGCAACATTCAGGGGGGAGCCATTACATGAAGATTTTGACGCGTATCCGTATTTTTTCCATTGTATTCTTTTTATCTGTTTTGGGGTTTTCAAGTCCGAAAATCGAAACTTTTTTTAGTCCTTATAAAGCCCCCAGAGAAGCTATGATTGAGGCGATTTCCAAAGCAAAACATACAATCGATATTGCCATTTATAGTTTTAGTGCCAGTGGACTCTTGACTGCATTGAAAGAGGTCAAAGAGAGTAGGCCCAAGCTTAAAATTCGAATGATTTTTGACGATGCAGATAACCCAGACGATTCCAAAGGCACGCCCAAAACGGAAAGCAGTGAAAAATTTGAAAAAATGGGAATGGATGTTCGCTATGTCCATAAAATCATGCATCATAAATTTATGATTATTGATGGCTATCCCAAGGGCGTGGATCCAGATTCAGATTTTTCCAAAACAGTTTTGGTGACGGGATCTGGAAATTTTTCAGATGGCGCGCATTTTCGATACAATGAAAACTTTGTCATTTTAAAAAATGAACCTGATTTAATAACGCAATTTCAAAAAGAATTTCAGCGCATGTGGAATTATAGTTTTGATTTTCCAGATGAATCCCCACAGTTGATCGAAGAAGAATACGAAGATCGCCTCGGTTTTGATGATCCAGACTTAGATAGTATTTTTACAAGTGATAATTTTCGGAAAGATTTGGATTTTTCAAATAATGGGGAACGCGTGGCAACGCGTGAAATTGAAGAAGCTGTCGAAAATGCGAAAAAATCTATTTTGGTTGCGACAGGTCACTTTCGCTTGCCCCTTTTAGCCAATGCACTCATTCGTGCCAAAGAAAAAGCAAGAAAAGCAAAAAGAAACTTATCCATTAAAGTCGTTGTGGATGGTCAGGATTATGTTTCAAAGCAAGGAAGTGAAGAAGATTTTCAGAAGTACGAGCGTTGTGTTCAGCGCGCTCAAGATAAAGACCCCAGCCGCCTGGAAGCGTGTGACATGATGGGTGGTCTTAAAATGAGTCGGGTTTTATCAGATCATGGCATTGACGTTCGTTATAAATATTATTCTTATAAGTGGCTGTATGAAAAATCAGAGCAAATGCATCATAAATACATGATTGTGGATGGTGCACGTGTTTTATCGGGAAGTTTTAATTGGTCTAGAAATGCAGAGTGGAATACGCTTGAAAATATTGTCATCTTTCAAGGCCCGTCGATGAAATCTGTGGTCGGTGATTTTGAAAGTGATTTTTATGGGTTGTGGGAACTGGACCGAAAGCGTTATCAGAGGCACTTAAAAGATATTTCTAAGAAAAATCGTGTGCCGCTTCATTTTAAACCGATGGCACTTACGTCCTCTGAAATTGACCGTTTGTTTAAAGCCTTGAAAAAAGAAATCCCAGATTTTTTAAAATCCGGAAAACCAGAAGACAGCTATTGGCTAAAAAAAGAAAATAGGGGGAAATAGTGAAATATCAAATGAAATTTATTTTTGGGTTATTTTTTCTTTTCAATCTTTCAGTGTCGTGGGCGTCAATCGATTTCTATTATAATCTTCCCCCCAACGACAATCCTTATGATTTAGGTCCCAGACCCAATCTAATTCGTGAAATTGATCAAGCTGAAAAAAGAATTGAAGCTTCGTTTTATCAAATTGGAGATCCCAAAATTGTAGATGCCTTTGTCCGAGCTGCCGAAAGGGGCGTAGAGGTCAGGATTACAACCGATACCGATTGGTATGAAAAAACAACAGAAGCGCTTTACCCCGAAGCCAAAGAAAAATTTGCGAAAGCAGGTATTTTGGTTGTGGATGATAAGAGACGAGCGCTTTCACACAATAAATATTGCATTATTGATCGTGGCACAGACCGCGCCCGAGTTTGGATGGGCTCTACCAATATTACACCTCAAGGCTCTCAGAGTAATGCCAATGCTTCTTTTTTATTTGTAGATCCCAATGTTGCCCAAATTTTTTATGCCGATTTTGCGCAGATGATTTCTGGAAATTTTCAAGGTCAAAAAGGGGGCGTCTTTCAAGTGAAAGGTTTAGATGGGGAAACCTATCTAACGGTTGTTGGGGATAAAAAGGGCACGCGATCGGGGATGGATCCTAAAGATTTTGAAGGCATTGAAGGCGAAATTTCTTATCCCAAAGAAACCATTGATGGCGTAGATGTCGAATTTTATTTTTCGCCCAGGCATAATATTCAAAAGCAGGTTGTGGAAGCCATTTATTCTGCCAAAAAATCCATTCACTTTGCTTCTTTTTCTTTGGAAAATAAAATGGTGTATCAAGCCATTATGAATAAAGCCGAAAGTTTGGACAATGATTATGCCGCCTATCCTGTTGCTTTAAGAAATGAGCCCTGGGAAGATGATTCGGAAAAATTTTTAAGAGTGGCCAATTCAGATGGGGTTACGTTTGATGATAAAAATATTGGAAAATTAGATTGGGGTAAACTTTTTCCACTTTTTGGGGGGCAAGAAAACGAAGGAAAGTTTTATGCTGCCGCCAGTTATTTTTATGCACCCGGGGCATTGGGGGGGCAACTTA
>MGRI01000044.1:0-7884 GCA_001798105.1 Deltaproteobacteria bacterium RIFCSPHIGHO2_02_FULL_40_11 | reverse complement strand
ATGTTAAAACAGGGAATGCCAGTTCGTTTGGCGGCCTTAAGAGGAGATTTTCATCATAAGTTTATGATTATTGACCAAGAAATTTTAATTTTAGGGTCGTATAATTTTAGTTTTTCTGCTGAAAATGTGAATGATGAAAGTCTGATTATTATTCGAGATAAAGAAATAGTGGAAGCTTTTTACGAGCATGTTTTTTATGAGCTTTATCGAACGGCTTATCCGGAATACATCCCAAGTAATGCAGAGCTCGAAGAGTTTGGGTATGTGCGAAGACCGGTTGCCATTTCTGAAATTCAATTGAATTCTACAAATAATATGGCTGGAAGATATGTGGAGCTTTATAATTACGCAAAATGTAAAAAACAAGAAGAATGCGATGCTTTGACCGTCGATTTAACAGGGTGGAAGCTTTATAATGGAAATATCCCTTGGCATCCGAATGATAAAATTTCTGGAACCTATGATGATTTAATTTCTTTTTACAATCGGCCACTTACAAATGCGTATCAGCTCAATCATCCTACGGAAGCCCATTTTTTAAAGCCCGATCTTCAAACGCTTCGTCCGGGAGAATTTGGGTTGGTTGTGAGTCGCGATTTTAATCCCGAGTGGTTAGAGCCTTATGTGGAAGAGCACCGAAAACAATTCCGAGATATTTATGGCAGAAACCCAAAACATTTTTATGAAAAGTATCCAAAACTTTTTATTGCAGGGGAAGATAATGATTCTGTCGTGGGGAATGGCTTAAAAGCATATAATTTTATAACGCTGTATTATCCAGATAAATATACCATTGCCGATCGGTTTGAGTTTAACGATGCCTTCCGAGATCCCACCCAACCTCAAACAGGGATTTGGAAATTTTTCCAAGAAGGGGGAAGTTACGATCTAAATTTAGGTCGAGGGCAGTCTTTAGAAAGAATTAAGCTCGATATTGGCGTTTTACAATCGGAGTATTCTCCCTACAAGGTAGAGCATTTGATTGATGAGTGGGTGGAGTACTATTATGGGATTGAATATTTTAATACGCCCAAAGATTGGTTGCCAAATCCAGAGCAGTCTGAAACCCCCGGATTTTCCAGACTTTTAGAGTAAAGTTTCCGAAGCTTGCGCCATAGTGTCTTGTATGCTAGAAGTGTCAGACCTTTGAAGGAGGAAATCATGCGTATACTCAATTTAATTCTGTGTTTTACATTCTTCTTTTTAACCTTTTATCTCTTTGGCCCGGAAGGCTTTTCACAAGAAAACCAAGCAAATCCAAGTGTTTCGACGCAAGCCAATGAAGATGACAACGAAGATTTGGATCGAAAAATTCAAGAAGCAGTTCAAGAAGCTTTAGAAAAATTTAAAAATCAAGAGTTGCCTCAAATTATTAAAGACAGTCCTCAATTTAAAGCGGCCGTAGATGAAAAAGTCGATGTCCGGCTTTATGAAAGAAAAAAAGCGCAAGATGCCCAACGTGAAGAATGGCTCCAAAAAAATCCAGACTTAAAAGGACGCTTGGCAGTTGCTCCGCATGGCAATAGCACGGAAGGTGCCTGGGGGGTCAAGTTTGATTTAGGTCCCGGACAAAGTGCCAAGACTGAAGGCGGCGCTGAAAAAGTAAATATTTATTATGCACGAATTACACCCTTTGTAAGACTTCAAGAGTGGGGCGTAGAAATGTCTTTGAACCTCCGAAAGTTTTTAAAAGAAGAAATTATTCAAGGAGAGTTAAGAGAAGAAGTTTCTGACCAACAACTTGAAACGGCCGAAGTGTATTACCGAAAAATATTCGATAAAGTTGAAGTGGTTGTTCGCTTGGGCCAAATGAAAGAAGCTTTTGTGAGGTCTGTTTTTGATCAAGCTGTTTTTTCAACCAAAAATATTTTAGATAAGTATAGTTTAAATGAGTCCAAAGCTTTAAGAGTCGATATCGGATTTGGTGAAGAAGACGCAGCCCATAAACCCGGTGCGATTAAAGAAAGACAAGTTTGGGTGAGTGCCACAGGGTTTAACATGGATGGCAATGAAGACACGTTCGATGATTTTGCTGTGCGTGTTGTTGCCTCTTTATCGATTTTAAATCGCTTTACGAACTGGAATTTAAAACCCATTGAAGTTTGGGGAGGCGCGGCCCGAATTGATTCTGGAACGGCCCCGATTGGCGAACAAGATAAGTTTGTAGATCCTTCACGCAGATCTGAAATGGCGGTGTTTGGGTTTAAAATTAATTTGCAAGAACTTACAGGCCAGCAATTGGGAGAAGTTTTTGGGGAATTTGTGCGGCGGGTACAAAGTGGCGATCTTACAGATCAATCTTGGGTGATTGGCTGGGTTGCCAAACTCAAACCTTCGAAAGAAGGCGAACGCCCATGGGAAGTGGCAGCCAGACTGCAAAGTCAACAAGATGACTTAAACCCAGAAGTGGAAGATGGAACGGCCTTTTCAGGGGGCGTTTTGATTCCCCTTTCTGGCTATAATTTAGCTTTAAGATTGAACGCAAGTTACATCTTTGATTCAACTGATCAAGAAGACAGGGAAGGGGCATTTATTTTTTCCTATGATTTTGAAGTCCTATTTTAGGTGGAAATGTTTTTTTGTATTCCCCCTAATTTGGACAAGCTTGTGTTTTGGGCAAGACAGCCAATCTACTATTTTGCCTTTTGAAGACATTCAAGTTGGCCTCAAAATTAAAGCGACAGCCTTTGATGAACGTAAAGCGCTCTTACTCGATTTAAAAAATTATCCCATTTCTGAAGCGCAGGAACTTTTACAAGAAGTTGAATTCCTGGATCCCAATCCAGATTTACGCGCATCAGCCAAAAAAATATATTTTGAAAACCTAAGATTTTTAAAACTTGAAGATCCGCTTATATTTGAATTTTCATGTGAAGGGGAAACAAAAACCATTCGTCGGACAGAATTGATCGAGTCTGTCATGACGCTTCAATGGCAAGGCAATTTCCTGGAATTTTTAAAACAAGATGTTTTTGAAAAAATTTTAGATTGTGAATGGCAAAAATATGAAGGCATGTTTCTTTCAGATGGTCTTTTTAAAGATGAAACAATTTCTTTGGTTTCCAAAAAACAATATAACGCGCAAAAGCAAAAGCTTTTGTGGGATACCATTGAAACCTATTCAACGGATGCCGAAAAAAAAGAAAAAGCGCTTCAGCAGAAAAGACTAAACATAGGGATTGGGGGGGCGGTTGAAGCCTATTACGGTGAAGCCAAACTTCAAATGTATGCTTGGAAAAAATTTATTGCTCAAGTTGAAGCCGAAATTGATCGGAATTTTTTAAAACAACGTCGGCGTCAAACCTTAAACTTTTTGGTTCAAAAGAAAATGGGGGATCTTGGAAAAACAAAAAAGAATTTAAGTCCCCTTGATCTTAGAAATCTGTATGGGTGGGTTGAACAGGGCGTTCCCCTTCCAGAAAGATACCAGTTTTTAGATTTGGTGATCCAAGTTCCTAAAGGCGCCCAAATTCATGGGGTGTCTTTTCAGATGGCCGCTTTACATGAGTATGAAACATTAAGCCCAAAACGTTTTGAGGAAGTTAAGACATTATTGGGGACTTGGTACGATGATGTTTTGTCTGAAGCGATCGAGGATGCAAAAGAAAAAGAGGCCGTTCGATCTGTGTTTCAATATGCAAGACAAATGCTTTCAGAAGATAAGGCAAAAATTGATTCTCCCATGATTGCGTTTGAAAAGGCTTATCGAGAAGCCATTGGGCGGTACTTGGTGCTCTCTAAAGTTCAGTATTCTCAAACATTGGAGGAAATCTTTGGGTTTGTTTTGAAAAAGTTGAAATTAAAACTGCAAAACAAAATTTATCAATATCTTGAACAAAGAGCGCAGCAGTTTCAATTGGCCTATGAAAATTTAACGCAAGCAATTTTCGAACCCGAATCTAAAGTGGAAATTTTTGAAAAACTGCTTCAAGCTTTTCAAAAAGAATTTCCCGTAGAAGTCATTTCAATTACACCGGATTGGATTCATCCGGGAGAAGTATTTCCGTTTCCAGAAATTTCGTATTTGTCTTTTGATGCCGATCCTTCGCTACGTAAAAAAAACGCGGATACAGAACTTTATTACCATTTTGATCATGATGAGCCCGCGCTTACCTTTTTTCAATGGCGAGGCTTTCAAGAGGCCCATCTTTTGCCCTTTGAGTCGAGGGACTCTTCTGAAATTTTAAGGCCTTTTTTAGAACGTGTTTTGCCACATCGTGGGAGGCTGCTTGAAAAGAAGGTCGAAGCGGTTTTACAACGGTATTCCAATGAAAAGCGCTTAAGCCAATGGATGGTCGAGGCTTTCTTTTGGAAATCTTTTTATGACCAATTGCCCGGGCTTGAAGGGGAATTGTTTGAAACGTATCGATTGGCCATTGAACTTTACCCCAATGGGTTTTTTGGCCGAGAGTTAAAAGAAGAGTTCTTTAAAAATCCTACTTCCTATCAAGCCTATTGGTGACAAATAAGGGCACCTAAAAAGTGTGAAACTTTCTCTAAATCTCAAAAAAATAAAAAAACATAAATAATATCAATAGCTTATGCTATGTCTTGAGTTGGCAAAAATGGCATGATCTTTGCTCTATATAATGGTATGGAGATCGTTATGTTTAAGCTCAAACGGGTAGGTAAACATGTGAAACAGCTTGGAATGACTGCGTTTTTTGTCTTTATGCTTTGGCCGGGGCTGATCCAGGCCGAACAAAGCTCAAAATTCATGATGGGGAATGAAACCTTTGCCTATGCCGCTGCCAACGAAAACAATCAGGGGCAATCTTTTGAAACGCGTTTATTTGTGTCGACAGACCTTGCCTATGAAAACAATCACATCACAGGCGAACTTCAAGGCGAAGGGTGGCTTATTTACCCCATTGAAAATTCTGTGTGGGGACATATTTCAAATGCAAATGTTGGATATCAGTATCGTGGAAAAGCCGATTATTTTTTTAAAGTGGGGCGGGTGCTTCCAGAGTGGGGAAGCTTCAATCGATATAGTCCCATTCAAAAATTGTTTCCGCAGTTTTATGTCGATCCTTTTGAAACCAAAACAGATGGTTGGGTGGGGGGATATGCGCATATTCAAGAAAACCTTGTGGATCTTGAAGTGATGTTGAGCCCCATTTTTATTCCAAGTTTTGGCGGTCCGACCTATGACTATCGAGGGGATGGCAGTTTTTACTCTCCTTCCAGATGGGCCTTGCCCTTCTATTATCAAGCCACCATTGCCGAGGCCCCCGTGCCTTTAAAGTATACCCTTCACTATCCTGAAGATATTATGGATATTCTCTTTCGCCCTTCTGGGGCTGTGCGGTTAAGTTTAAGGGATTTTTTTGATGGGTATAAAATCTCTGCATTGGTGATGCATGGCCCAGATCCGATGCCTAGGCTTCGGATTCAAAGCCGTTTAGATATTATTCAGGAAAAATCTTTTGAAGGGGATATTCATTTATTCCCGGAATTTTATAATCAAACAGCCTATGGCTTTGAGTTTCGTGCCAAAAGACATGGCTTTGACCTGTATTTTGAATCTGTGTACCGTGTGCCTGAAAACCAAGAAGACATGGAAGAATACATGGTGAAGTCTCAAGAATGGAATCATGTTTTTGCCATTCAAACAAAACATGACCATCCTTATTGGCCACAAACACTCTTGGGCATTTCTTCAACCTATCAATTTGATCCCTATAAAGACCCGTATTTTAAATTACCCGCACCTTCTTTACACAACTTTTTGAGTCGCCTTGAATGGAAGATCAATCCACAAGTGGATGTGTATCAATCTGCAGAATGGTCGGTGAACTTGGACCAAGCCATTTTTCGAAATGGATTAAATTTAAATATCCTTCCAAAATTTCAAGTTTCTGGAGGATTGGATGTGATTATGGGAACAAATGCCACGTATTTTGGATATTTTAGACAACACGACCGATTGTGGTTGAAAGGGACATATGCGTTTTAACTTTTTTAAAATATTTTTTGTTTTTGTTTTGATCGCATTCGTTTCGGGCTGTTCCAATCGTTGGTTTGGGGAAAAACCTGCCGACCCTCCTGAACTTAAGGTGAATTATTCCGAAAACGATAAGATTACAAAAAAGTGCTTTGGAACCATTGAAAGCGCTTATGATGGCTTTATCGAAGGGAGCCTTCAGGAAGAAGATTTTAGAAAAGCCATGATGTGTACAGATCAGCTTTTGGCTTTGGGGGAAAGCAAGGTGGTTGGAAAAGATACCACATCTTATACAAGCCAAGAAATCGATCTTATTTTTTCTGCAGGGCTTTTAAAAGAAAAAAAACCTGTGGAAGATTGGATGAAGCGAATTTATGGGATCGTGAATATGTTGCGTGGGACCGAGCAAGATCAGTTATCGAAAGAAACCTTAACGCAGCTTTTTCAAAAACTCGCAAATAATGCAAGTTTATTTGTAAAATTATCTAAAAACGTGGGGCGACTCAAAGAATTTAGTTTACAGTCTTATGATACGCAAGAACGTTTAGAATATTGGATTACGCGAAAAAGAATTTTTTCTCAGTTGATTGATATTGCGCGTAAACTTTGGGAAGACTCCAAAGCACCGTTGGTAAAATCGGTTATTTTAAAACAATACACGTATTTACAACCCAGTTTTGATTATGCCCAATGGGAAAAATGGATGGACGCCGTTTTTTTAATGAATGAAATCATTTTTGCAAGAACACCCGATGTGATTCATTCTGACAATATTCAAGGCATGTTAAAGCACATGCAATCTACGTTTGAAACCATTTACGATGCTTATGCGTATAATGAATATCGATCTTGGAAAGCCATTCATGTTGTAGGGGTCGTTCATTTATATGAAAAACTATTTTATGGGTTTTTAGATGAATTTTATAAATCAAATGGAAAGGTTATTCGCACTGAATCATTATCTCAGCTTTTAAAAAAATTGCACATTGCTTCTGAATCGGATGCCGATGTGTTCGTGTCTGGGATTGTGGATTTAAAAGCTCAAATTTTTCAAAGTACATCCAAAGATTTTACGCGTGAAGATGTTGGAAAACTTCGAGAGATTTTAAAAAATGCTTTAGACGCCTATGAAAATGTTGAGTCTCAAATGAAGGCATTGACTTCGGAAGATCTTAAACAAAAAGAAAAACTTTGGGGGAGCCCCTTTAAAGAAGAAGAAAACAGTATCCATGCTGAAAGATTGGGACAAGTTTTCCTGTCTTATATTGACGCTTTCATGAAGATTTATGATGAAGACAAAGATCAAAAGCTATCTTTATATGTGGGGGGAGCGCGTGAGCGTATTTTGGCCAATGAATTGGTTGCGCTCCTCAAAACAGCTCGAAAACTTAAAGTGGGCTTTCAGTCTTTGATGGGGAAAGACCATGTCATTCATGAGATTGAAGATTCTACATTAGAAACCATGGGGAAGGCGATTTTTGCCATTGGGGATCAGATTTTCCCAAACAGTAACCAAGATGGAAAGTTAGATCACAAAGAAATTTTAGCAATGATTCATTTTATTGTTGAAACAAGCCGAATGAAGAGTGAAGCCGAGCAATATCTTTATGGGCAAGAGGTAACTGTGCTTTGGAATAAAAACTTTTTTATAAAAGAATTCCCACAGCTTGTAGAAAGTTTTTCAGGTAAAGATCCCGGGCTTTTTGAATATATGGATCGTATTTTTAAGATCTCAAAGTTTAAAGATGCCTCAGGTTCTGACGATGTTTATTTACAGGCTGTATATGCGTATGTGCGTCTCATTGAGCATATCTTTTTAAAGTACGATACTAACAATCAAGACCAAATTTTAAATCAAGGGGAATTGGAAAAGTTTCTAATAGATTTCAAATCCTATTTTGGAGAAGTGTTTGAATACTTTCAACAGGAAAATTGGA
>MGRI01000043.1:11615-14732 GCA_001798105.1 Deltaproteobacteria bacterium RIFCSPHIGHO2_02_FULL_40_11 | reverse complement strand
TTGCAGGGGCAGTGCTTGCAACGTATGTCCCGCACCATCATGTAATCCAGCTTGGTGCAAAAAAACGGCATACGTTGCAAGCACTGCCCCTGCAATGGTTGCAAAACCACCGGTCATCAGTGCCATGAGTTCTGAATTTGTCATTTTAGAAATATAAGGGCGAATAAAAAGCGGTGCTTCGGTTTGTCCTACAAATGTATTGGCAGCAGAAGCTAAAGATTCTGCACCCGAAACCCCCATGATGCGTGTCATCACCCAGGCCATTGCGCCCACAATTTTTTGTAAAATCCCAAAATAATATAAAACCGCTGTCAAAGCAGAAACAAAAATAATCATGGGCAAGACTTGAAAAACAAATACAAACCCAAAATTTTGCATATCCATTAAACGGTTTCCAAATAAGAAGGTAGATCCTTGATTGGTAAACATTAAAAGGCCTGTTACAATTTTTGCAGTTGTTGCAAAAAATGCATGCCCTGCTTGTGTCTTTAAAATTAAAGCTGCGAAGCCTAATTGTAAAAGGAGTCCACTCACAACCAAGCGAATATTAATTTGGCTTCGATTATTGGAAAGTGCATAGCCAATTCCCATTAAAACAAAGAGTCCCCAAAGACTCATGAGACGTTGTTGTAAATTAAGCGCTGTGGCATCGGTTGCAACCGAAAGTAAAGCAACGGGAATACCAATTCCCAAAAGACTGATGACCAGCAATTTCCCAAACGTCATCCACGAAGATACTTTTCGATTGGTTTCAATCAGCGTTTTTCCACCAATAAAATTTAAAATGCGTTCTGTCATTGGACTTCTCCTTTAATTTGATCAATGAGGGGGATGGGTTTCGGTTTTTTTTGGCCAATTGTATAAGCGCTCCTTAAACCTTCTTCGACGGCTGTGTACTTGGCTTCATCATTATAATAGACCCTTAATAAGTCTTCGCCTTTTTGAACGGTATCGCCAACCTTTTTATAAAGCTCAAAGCCAACTGTCGGGTCAATTCGGTCTTCCACTGTGCTTCGACCGGCCCCCAATATACAAGCCAAAACACCAATTTGTCTAGTATTGATTTTTTGAATAATTCCAGAGGCTTGAGCCTTAAATGATTTTTGTTTTTTTGCGTGAGGGAGCAGTTTAAAGTTCTGAATCCAGGCTGTCTTCCCCCCCTGCTGAGACACCATTTGTGAGAATTTCTCAAGGGCTCTTCCAGAAGCAATCGCTTCTTTTGCTTTCTGGATGCCAGCTTCAATGGTTTTAACCTTTTTAGCCAGTAAAAGCATGTGGGCACTTAAATGAAAACAAAGTTCTTGTAAATCTTTGGGGCCCTTTCCCTGTAAAATATCTACTGACTCTTCTACTTCCAAACTATTTCCAATTTTACAGCCCAAAGGTTGGTCCATATTTGTAATTAAGGCTGACATTTTTTTCCCAAAAGCTTTGCCAATTCGAACCAACCATTCAGCTAATTGAATGGCCTCTTTTTTTTCTTGCATAAAGGCCCCGCTTCCAAACTTCACATCTAAAACAATGCCATCGGATCCTTCAGCTAATTTTTTACTCATAATCGAAGAAGCAATGAGGGGGAGGGAATCTACCGTAGCTGTCACATCTCGAAGGGCATATATTTTTTTATCAGCAGGCGCGATTTCTGGAGTTTGTCCCATCATTGCCATATTGGATTTTTTAAGAAGCCTTTTAAATTCATTTAACGACAAATGAATATTAAATCCTGGAATGGCTTCCAACTTGTCTAAAGTTCCCCCTGTATGCCCTAGCCCACGTCCAGAAATCATGGGAACGCATACATCAAAGCTCGCCACAATGGGTGTAATAATTAAAGAGGTTTTATCGCCCACCCCACCGGTTGAATGTTTGTCAATTTTAGGACGATCGAGCCCAGATAAATCAATCGTTTTGCCGGAATGCAACATAGCGCGGGTTAATTCCAAAGTTTCTTCAAATGTTGGGGGCTTAAAATAACATGCCATTAAAAAAGCAGACATTTGATAATCGGGAAGGTCGCCTTGTGTATAGCCAAAAATTAAATGTTTAAGTTCCGAACTCGAAAGACTGTGCCCATCTCTTTTTTTTTGAATAATATCCAATGCGCGCATAATTATAAAATTTCTTTAAGGAAACTGGTTCCAACTTTAAGGGGAGAAAGATGAAAAATATCCGCCAAGGTTTGGCCAATATCTGCAAACGTTTTTCGTGTTCCTAAGTTTTTTGATTTCAATGAAGGGCCATACACTAAAAGCGGAACATATTCTCGTGTATGATCTGTTCCGGGATAGGTAGGATCATTGCCATGATCTGCTGTCATAAAAAGCATGCCATTGCTCCCAAGGGTTTCCATAATTTCTGGAAGTGCTTGATCCAGCTCTTGAAGCGAGGATGCAAACCCTTTCACGTCGTTTCTGTGACCATACAACTGGTCAAAATCTACCAGGTTTGTAAACACAAACCCTTTTTTAAGTTTTTTCATTTCTTCAATGCTTTTTTGAATCCCCTCTAAATTGGATTTTGTTTTATAAGATTTCGAGATCCCTTGCCCGTTATAAATATCTGAAATTTTTCCAATCCCAATGACATCAATCCCTGCGTTTTTCAAAAAGTCTAAAAGCATGGGTTCTGGAAGTTCATAAGAATAATCTTTGCGATACGGCGTGCGTGTAAATGAAGCTGCATCCTTACCTACAAAGGGTCTGGCAATCACACGTCCAATGGCGTAGGGATTGCAAATCGATCTGGCAATTTCACACATTTGATAGAGCTTGGAAAGCGAATACACATCTTCATGACATGCAATTTGAAACACAGAATCTGCCGACGTATAAATAATAGGATATTTTGTTTTTAAATGTTGCTGTCCAAGTTCTTTAAGAATTTCGGTTCCGGAGGCCGCCTTATTTCCTAAAATATTGGATACACCTGTTTGTTTTTTGAAAGCTTCAATGAGTTCTTTTGGAAATCCATCGGGAAAAGTTGGAAAAGCTTCTTTCAGATGAATGCCGGCCAATTCCCAATGTCCCGTAGCTGTATCTTTCCCAGCCGAGACTTCAGAGAGTTTTCCATAAGAACCTACAACTTCTGTTGGTTGAGACACGCCTGGAATGTCATCAA
>MGRI01000043.1:7499-11559 GCA_001798105.1 Deltaproteobacteria bacterium RIFCSPHIGHO2_02_FULL_40_11 | reverse complement strand
CCTAAAACACGATCAATAGCCATATTTACTAGAACCTTTTTGCGTCACAATGACAATCCCTGAAGATGTTCCAATCCGCGTGGCACCGGCTTCAATCATCTTCATTGCATCTTTATAAGATCGAACGCCTCCAGAGGCTTTTACCCCCATGGTGGGGCCCACAATTCGACGCATGAGTCGAATATCTTCAACCGTTGCACCTCCGGGACCAAATCCCGTTGAGGTCTTTACATAAGCTGCGCCCGCAATTTTAGAGAGCACACATGCAATAATTTTTTCTTCATCAATCAACATTCCTGTTTCTAAAATAACTTTTACGGGATATGGCTTTGAAGCTTCAACCACTTTTGCAATATCATACACCACTTGTTCATAGTTTCGATCTTTTAAGGCACCGAGATTGATCACCATGTCAATTTCACGCGCACCTTTTTGGATTGACTCCTTGGCTTCAAATGCTTTTGCTTCAGAAGTTGCCGCCCCCAATGGAAAGCCAACCACTGCAATTGGTTTTACAGAAGAACCTTCGAGTTCTTTTGCAACAAATTCAATGTTTGAACTATTCACACAAACTGCAGCAAAGGAATATTGGCGGGCCTCTTCACACAATTTTCGTAATTGCGCATGACTGGCATCCGGTTTCAAAAGTGTATGGTCAATATAGGAAGCGAGGTTTAAATTGTCTTTATTTTTAGGTTCCATGCTCTGTCTAAGTATCGGTTTTTTAGCTTGAAAACTTTTGGGCTGGGTCGTAGCCCCCGAGGTCGCAGCAGCCCCCTCAAATTTTAATCCAGATTTCAGGAGCCTTTCTTTAACTTTGTTTGCAACTTGTTCAATCAGAGGGTCCATAAGATTCGCCGGTATATAACATCGACATTCAAAAATTGTCAATGTTTACAAGGGGTTCTTAATTTGTTACCCTTTTAAAAATGACGCCTAAAAGTTTACACCTCATTATTTCTGGACATGTTCAAGGGGTCTTTTTTAGAGCAGAATCTCAAAAAAAAGCCCAAGTGCTTGGATTAAAAGGATGGGTACAAAACTTGCCCACAGGCCAAGTGGAACTCTACGCCCAAGGTGATGAAAAAACCTTAAAACAACTTCTCGACTGGTGCAAAAAAGGCCCGCCTCAAGCCAGCGTAGAGGATATTCAAGCAACATGGGATAAAGATTTCCCTGTGGGTTCTCAGTTTGAAGTAAAACACAGATAAGTCATTAAAATTACTTATGTTTTGACGTATTGATTTTACAAAATTTCTATGTTATTTATGGGAGATAGGATTTAAAGTTTTTTTAATTTTAACCATTAACCAAAATGCCAATTTACGAATATCAGTGTAGAAATTGCGATAAAAGATTTGAAGTCATTCAAAAAACTTCAGAAGATCCAATGAAGCTTTGTTCAAGTTGTAACGGACCTTTAGAAAAAATGATTTCACGTAGTGCTTTTCACTTAAAAGGATCTGGATGGTATGCAACAGATTTTTCCAATTCAGGGGGATGTAAAAAACCTGCTTGTGCAGGGCCGCAACCATCCAAGACATGTGAATCTTCGACGCAAAAGGCTTCTTAGCCTTTCCACTTTTTCGTAAATTCGGCATTATTACAAGAGAAGTAGGATGTTCAAAAATATCCAGATGCTAGGCACCCGAGGAGGGGCGACTGAGGCGTACTTAAGTGTACGTCGAAGGAGACTCGACGAGGGTAACGACGCAGATGGATGTTTTTCAACATCCTACCAGGAGTGTACATCATGAGTAATGAGCTGATCATTAACGCCACAGATCAAGAAACCCGTGTGGCCTTAAGTGAAAATGGATCTATTTCTGAACTGTACGTAGAACGTCACGAAGAAAATAATATTGTTGGCAATGTTTATAAAGGAAAAGTGGCACGCGTCTTACCTGGCATGCAAGCTGCCTTTGTAGATATTGGGCTAGATAAAGCAGCATTTTTATATGCTGGTGACACTTATATTACAGACAAAACAACGAAACTTTCTGAAGAAGAATTATCTGGCGACTTTGATGAAGAGGTTCCGATTCCGGATGCATCAGAAGAAACTGGAGATGTTGCACCGACATCCCAAGAGGGTGAGCCTTCTCAAAATACAGCGTCAGAGAAAACCGATTCCCAAAATCAGACGCATCAAAATCAAAGAAAATATCATCACAGCCGAAAACGCCGCGCCCCAAGATATTACCATCCCCCTAGCATTGCAGACCTTCTCAAAGAAGGACAAGAAGTTTTGGTTCAGGTTACTAAAAATCCGATTGGCACAAAAGGGGCCAGGCTGACCATGCATCTTTCAATTCCAGGCCGAAACATTGTGTTGATGCCTTCTTTCGGCCATGTGGGCGTTTCGAGACGAATTGCCTCAGATCGCGAAAGAAAAAGACTCAAAGATCTTGTCCAAAGTGCCTGCCCAGAAGGATTGGGTGTGATCGTGCGAACCGCAGCAGAAGGCAAACGCAGATCTGTGATGAGTACAGACCTAGAGTATCTTCTTAAAATTTGGAAAAGCATTGAAAAGGATATGGAGCATGCCCCAGCACCTTCTCTCATTCACGAGGAATTAGATATTGTGCTTCGCACGTTGCGAGATACCTTTATCGATAATTTAGATCGAATTAGCGTAGACTCCAAAAAAGTTTATACAAAAATTTTAAGATTCTTAGATAATTTTAATCCTCCCATGAAACGCGTTGTTAAGTATTACAAAGGTCGAGAACCTATTTTTGATATGTATGGCGTTGAAATTGAAATTAATCGTGCCATGGGAAGGCGAGTTTGGTTAAAATCTGGGGGATACATTATTGTAGATCAGGCAGAGGCCCTTACCGTCATAGACATCAACACAGGACGCTATGTTGGGAAAGAAAACTTTGAAGATACGATTTTGCGTATTAACATGGAAGCAGCCTATGAAATTGCCAATCAACTTCGACTGCGTAACTGCGGCGGAATTATTATTATTGACTTTATTGATATGGAACGCCGAAGTCACCGCGAAAAAGTTTATCGCGCCTTTGAAGATGCGCTGAAACGTGATCGGGCAAAAAATACCATTTTAAAAATATCTGAACTGGGGTTGATTGAAATGACCCGAAAAAGAACCCGAGAAAGCTTGATTCAAACACTCTGTACGCCGTGTTTTTATTGTGAGGGAAAAGGCTATATTAAAAGCAAAGAAACCATTGCTTATGAAATTTTCCGGGAGCTTTTAAAAACACAAGGCGACATCCAAGCCAAAGAAATTGAGCTTTATGTTCATTCAGATATTGCGCGTGTGATTCAGCAGGAAGCTCAAGAAACCCTTCAAAAACTTGAAAAACAAGTCAATAAGCCGATTTCCATTCACGTCCAGAAGGATTTTCATTTGGAACAATTTGAATTAAAATCCAAGTCATAAAGTGATTGACTTGAAGGGGGAAAACCCTATATAAAGCGTACTCGGAGAGGACTTACATGTTTGCAATTATCGAGACAGGATCAAAACAATACAAAGCCAAAGTGGGTGATTTTTTAACTGTTGAAAAGCTAGAAGGCACCCCTGGAAGCGAAATTGTGCTTTCTCAAGTCTTACTCGTACAAGATAAAACAACAACCATTGGTACACCCACCATTCAAAATGCAGGGGTTTTGTGCGAAATTATGGAACAAGAGCGCGGCCCCAAAATTATTACCTATAAATACAAACGTCGAAAGGGTTCAAAAAGAAAAAAGGGACACCGACAGTGGTATACACTTTTAAAAGTAAAAGAAATTTCATTGGAAGGTGTCACTGCAAAAAAAGCATCGGCTGCGGAGAAAACATCTGTAAAGAAAGTTGTGACAAAAAAAACACCGACAAAGAAATCCACACCAAAAACAACCTCCAAAATTACAAAGGATAGTAAGTAAGCCATGGCACATAAAAAAGGACAAGGCAGTTCATCAAACGGTCGTGATAGTCACGGGCAGAGACGTGGGGTAAAACGATTTGGTGGACAATTGATTAAATCTGGAACCATTATTGTTCGCCAAGTGGGATCAAAAGTTCATCCTGGATTGAATGTGG
>MGRI01000043.1:0-7480 GCA_001798105.1 Deltaproteobacteria bacterium RIFCSPHIGHO2_02_FULL_40_11 | reverse complement strand
CATTTTTTCCAAAATTGATGGGCGCGTCACATTTGAACGCTTTGGAAAAAGTAGAAAAAAAGTTAGCGTCTACCCAGCTTAGTTTTAACAGGTTCCCTCCAAAATTAGATTCTTATACATGATACGTTTTATTGATGAAGCATTTATTTCTGTCCAATCAGGATCGGGTGGACCTGGCGCCATTCGTTTTCGAAGGGAAAAATATGTCGCAAAGGGAGGCCCAGATGGCGGCGATGGGGGCAAAGGCGGAGACATTATTTTTGTCACAGATCCCAATCTTTCAACACTGTACGACTTTCAATATAAACGCCTCTTTCAAGCTGAAAATGGAGAATCCGGACAGGGACAATTAAAGTCTGGTTCCCGAGGACAAGATCTTGTTATCCGCGTTCCAGTTGGAACCATTGTCCGAAATGCAAAAACGCAAGAATTACTCGCAGATTTTTCCAAACCGGACATTCAAAAGGTAATGTTTGAAGGGGGGCGTGGCGGAAAAGGAAACCATTTTTTTAAAAGCTCCACCTATCAAACCCCGATGCGCGCACAACCTGGCGAAAAAGGTGAAGTGGGGGAGTTAAAATTAGAACTAAAACTCCTGGCCGACGTCGGCCTTTTAGGACTTCCGAACGCGGGGAAATCCACCCTTTTATCTCGTATTTCAAACTCGAAACCCAAAATTGCAAATTATCCTTTTACAACACTCACCCCAAACCTCGGCGTTGTTAAAATAGGAGATATCTTGCCATTTACCGTAGCGGATATTCCGGGTTTAATCGAGGGGGCCCATCAAGGCGTTGGCCTGGGCATCCAGTTTTTAAAACATATTGAGCGAACCAAACTTTTATTGCATTTAATTGATGTCATGGATGAAGACCCAATGCAAAGCTATGAAACCATAGAAACAGAATTAAAACACTACAACCCAAAACTTTTAAAGCACCCGAGGTGGATCGTCTTGACAAAAGCAGATGTATTTTCAGATGATAAAGATATGAGCCCCCTTCAAGAAAAGCTTAAATGTAAAGGATTGCCTATTTTTTGTATTTCTTCTGTACAAGGAAAAGGGCTAAAAGAACTTATTTTTAAAATTTCGACACACCTGCACCCATGAACCTCTACCAAAACATTGGGTTATTTGGAGGAACATTTGATCCGCCCCATAACGCACATCTTTTGGTCGCTGAACAAATTCTAAAAAAATTTGAACTGAGTCATATTTATTTTGTTCCAGCTTATACATCTCCCCATAAAACACACTTACAGTCCGAGTGCTCTTATGAAGACCGCGTTCAAATGCTCACAGAGGCATTAGAAGGCAAAGAAAATATCTCGATTTCAAAATTTGAAATTCATAGGCCCAAGATTTCTTACTCTATTGAAACCATTTTACATTACAAAAAAATATCCCCCAAAAACACAAAACTCTATTTTATTATTGGGAACGATGCTTTTTTAAAAATTTCCACCTGGCACGAACCCAAATCTTTATTTTCAAATTGTAATTTTATTGTGGTCAATCGACCAGGGTTTCCCATGCAAGATATTCAAGAGGTTTTAAAAAACACGCCTCTTCAAAAAGAATTTTCAAAAGATGAGTTCTCCACAAATAATATTCGAATCTACCGCCATTTTACAGGAAACGCGGTTTATTATTGTGGAGATATCATGATCGATATTTCTGCCACACGCATACGAGAAAAAATAAAAAACCATGAATCCATTAAAGCGTTTGTCCCAGAAAGCGTTTTGCGTTATATAGAAATGCATCATTTATACATATAACCATGTCACACTTGGCTGCTAAAAAAACAAAATCTAAGACTTCAAAAGAGCTGGCACTGTTATGCGCAAAACTCGCCCTGGATAAAAAAGCCTTTAATCTGCGTCTTATGGATATTCGCCCCTGGAAGGGACTGCACGATTATGTTTTAATTTGCTCATCAACGTCTTTCAAACATGCGCAAACCATCGCAGATCATATTTTGGAAACATTTAAAACCCATGAAAACATTTTACCCGTGGGACTGGAGGGCTATGAAAGTGGAAAATGGATTCTTGTAGATTTTCACGGTGTGATTATTCATGTTTTTTATGAATATATTCGAGAGTTTTATGACTTAGAAGGACTCTGGAATGAAGCGCCTGAGGTTTCGATTCCTAAATCCTATAGAAAATAAACTTATGAAAAACCTCGTAAACTTATTGATTGGACAAAAATTAAAACATCCCTTTTTTAAAGATAGCGTTGAATATTATATTCAAAAATTAACCCCTTATTGTCACATCCACTTTATGGAAGCCAAAAATGAAGATCGCTTTAAAGTGTTATGCGATCAATATGCGGCATCTTCTTTTTTAATTACCTTAGAAGAAACAGGAAAAGAATTTTCATCTGTAGAACTTGCGGGAAAATTAGAACCCGTTATTTTTACCTCTAAAAAAGAGGTGACGTTTGCCATTGGAGGACCCTACGGATTTTCAAAACACCCAAACTCTAAAATGAGTCTTTCTTTATCAAAACTAACGTTAAACCATGAAATGGTCCCAGAGCTTCTTTTAGAACAACTTTATCGGAGTTACATGATTTTACACAAAAAACCCTATCATCATGCCTAAAACCCCCTACATTTTAGTGGTCTTGGATGGATTCGGCATTGCCCCCAAATCCAAAGGCAATGCCATTCAATTGGCAACAGCGCCAACCTTTCGAAAATTAGAAAGCTTGGGCTATAGCCAACTTCAAGCCAGTGGCCTAGAGGTGGGCCTACCCAAAGGCATTATGGGAAATTCCGAAGTGGGACATACAAATTTGGGGGCAGGACGAATTGTAGACCAAGATTCTGTTCGCATTCAAAAAGCCATTGAAACAGGCGCCCTTTTTAAAAATCCCATTTTACAAACCGCTTTTAAAAAAGTGAAAAAAGAAAATTCCAAACTTCATTTTATAGGGCTTTTATCCGATGGCGGGGTTCATAGTTTTAATACACATCTTTACACGCTCTTAAAAGCTGCAACAGAAAATGAAATTCAAAATATTTTTATTCATGCCTTTTTAGATGGAAGGGATACCCCTCCCAAAAGCTCCCCCAAATACATTGAAGAACTTGAGAAAAAATTAAAAGAACTAAACTGTGGAAAAATCGCAACACTTTCGGGACGATTTTATGCCATGGATCGCGATACCCGATGGGAAAGAATTGAAAAAGCCTACATTGCCATGACAAAAGCCCAAGGCCAAAAAGCAAATTCAGCAAAGGCCGCCATTCACGCTGCCTTTGAAAGAGGAGAAACGGATGAATTTGTTGTGCCAACCGTTATTCATTCGGAAGGCGTCATTCAAGATAAAGACATTGTTATCTTTTTTAATTTTCGCCCTGACCGCGCCAGACAGCTCACGCGAGCCTTTACAGAAGATTCTTTTCAGGAATTTCAAAGAAAAAAAATCAACCTTTCAGAATTTGTGATCATGACACACTATGATCGTAAATTGAAGCTTCCCGTTTTATTTCCGCCCCAAACACTTTCCAATGTAATGGGAGAAATTGTTTCCAAAGCAGGATGGACCCAACTTCATATTGGTGAAACTGAAAAATATGCACATGTAACTTATTTTTTTAATGGCGGGAGAGAGGCTCCTTTTCAAGGAGAAGAACGCATTTTAATTCCTTCTACAAGAGCCGTACCCACTTATGATTTAAAACCCGAAATGAGTGCCCACGAGATTACAAAAAATGTCATTGATCATCTGAAAAAAGGGGTATCAGATTTTATGATTTTAAATTTTGCGAATGCTGACATGGTCGGCCACACAGGCAACTTTAAGGCGACCGTCCAAGCCGTAGAAATTTTAGATCGGTGTATTGAAAAAATTATAAAAGACACCCAAAACAAAAAAGGACACTTATGGATTACTGCAGATCATGGGAATGCTGAACAAATGATTCACCCCAAAACAGGAGATCTTCATACCGCCCACACCACAAACCCTGTTCCTTTGTATTATGTGTCTCCAAATGCTAAAAAACAATCTTACAAAAATGGTATTTTGGCAGATGTCATGCCAACGCTTTTAAAAGTTATGGGGCTTGCCATCCCCAAAGAAGTTACAGGAAAAAACCTTCTTGCTTAATACCTTAAAACAGGTTTTTCTTCCGAGTTTTTGTGCCGCTTGCCAAACAGAAAGTACAGATTCGGTCTGTAAAACATGTTGTTTAAAAATCCTTCGCATCACAAACATTGACCCCACCCATCTTAGTTTTGGAAAATATGAAGGCATTTTAAAAGACCTGATTCATCAATTTAAATTTGAAAACAGATACGGCTTAAGCAAAACATTTTCTACGTTTTTGATCCCGCTCATCCCTAAAAACACAGATTGCTTTATTCCTGTTCCGCTTCATCTTCAAAGACTTAAAAGTAGAAAGTATAATCAAATGGTCTTGGTTTTAAATGAAATGTCACAGAAAACAAAAATTCCAATGCATATCGATGTTTTAAAAAAACATGTCCCCACACATCCGCAACAAATATTGTCTCGCACCCAAAGACTTAAAAATTTAAACAACGTATTTCATGTAGAAAAGAAAGAAAAAATCAAAAATAAAAATATTTTACTTTTAGACGATGTGATTTCGACGGGGACGACGACTCAAAAATGTAAAACGCAGCTTTTAAAATCTGGGGCGAATTCTGTTACGATCTTAACCATTGCCAAAAACTAGCTTTACCATCAATGCGTTTGTCCACCATTGCAGCAACCACGGTATCTCCAAAAACATTCACTGTTGTTCTACAGCGGTCTAAAAACCAATCAACAGCTAAAAGCATCCCAATCCCTTCCAAAGGAAGCCCCACAGATTTTAAAACAATAACCATCGTGACAAGCCCTGCTTGTGGAATACCCGCAGCACCAATAGCCGCTAAAGTTGCCGTTAAAAAGATAATCACTTGAGCAGAAGCACTTAAATGGATGCCATAGGCTTGGGCAATAAACATTGCGGCCACAGCCTCGTACAAAGCCGTACCATCCATGTTAATGGTTGCTCCCAAAGGCAAAACAAAACCAGAAATTTTAGGAGAAATTTTATTTTTCACTTCAACAGCATCCATCGTAACTGGCAAAGTTGCGGAAGAACTGGCCGTAGAAAATGCTGTAAGCAAAGCTTCTAAAACGTTTTTAATATAGGTAAATGGATTTCTGCCACTCACCGCCCAAAGTAAAATGGGCAGCGTTATGGCACCATGAATCCCTAAGCCTAAAATAACCGTTAAGCTATATTTTCCAACCCGAGGCAATTCATTTGTAAAAAAATGCGCACCACCTGCAGCCCCCAGTCTGGCTGCCACCAAGGCAAAGACCCCCACAGGAGCTGTCAAAAGAATGTAGCCTACCATTTTTAAAATCACTTCATTGGCTTGATTAAAAAAATCGACAACCACTTTCCCTTTTGCTTCCAGCTGAGAGAGACAAATTCCAAAAAAGAGCGCAAAGAAAATAATGGGTAAAATATCCATCTCCACCATGGACTTAAAAAGATTAGCAGGAATAATGCCTTCTAAAACTTTTATAAAAGAATAATCTGTGCCGCTTACTTTATCTGGCGTTAAGGCTGTAGAAAGGTCCATCCCTACGCCCGGCTGAATGATATTCACTAAAATCATACCGGTAATAACGGCGATTCCAGTTGTAAGCATATAAAAGAAAATCGTCCATGCCCCTTCTTTTCCAAATTGTGAAATATTTCCAATATTCGTAACACCCACAACCAAAGAAACGAAGACCAAAGGAACAACAAGCATTTTTAACGCATTTAAGAAGAGATCCCCAAAGATTTTTAAAGTGACTGCTTGAGGGCCAAAAAACGCACCAAAAATACCCCCTAAAATAACCCCAATGAAGATACCAAAAAGTAGTTTATTGCTATTTTCTTTCATCCGATAAGCCTCCTACGCGTTCTTGCGCCCAAACCATGCAATACGAGGCTGTGGATGTCAAACGATTCCTAAATCCTACCAGCGCGGTTTCATCATGGCTTCAGCGTGCATGGTCATAAAGAGCACGATGGTCATGATTAGAAACGAAAGACCAAAAAATAATTTTCTCATAACTGCTTCCTCCTGGCCGAAAAATAGCCCCCCAATATCATTATGTAAAATTATTCGATTTAATGTATTCTCATTAGAATAACTAATGATTCGGAGAGGGGGAGATTTGAACTCCCGAGACCCTTACGGGCCTAACGGTTTTCGAGACCGCCACTTTCAACCGCTCAGTCACCTCTCCAAAACTTAATTGACAAAAGATCATGCAATCGCTTTAATGCTTTGCATTATGAAAATACAAATACAAAAAGCTACTCTCAATCGTGTTCAAGATCATACTTTAATCATTCCCGTTTATCAACAAGGGACAAAGCCAAAGCTTCCCAAAAATGGGGCCTTTTTAAAAGGGCTTTTAACCAAACTTCAAAAAGAAGATATTTTTGATGGTGGTTTTAAAAAAGTAGCTTTTGTGCGCTACGCAAAAGTAGGAAAAAGTGACAGTATTTTATTTTTAGGGCTTGGTAAAAAAGATGAGATGAGAAGAAATCGGCTGAGAGAGGCTTTGATTACTGCTTCTAGCACATTGAAACAAAATAACGTTCTCTCTTTCACGTTCCATCTTTCAAGCTGTGAGCTTCATGATAAATATGCGATAGATACCTTGTCTCAAGTAAGCGCCGAAGCCTTGGTTCTACCTTTATATACTTTTTATAAATACAAAAAGAAAATGAAAGAAAATTCTGGTGTAAAATCGGTTACCATTGCCGTCGATACGCCTGAACACCTTTTAAATGGTAAAAAAGGAATCTCCAAGGCACATCATTATATTGATGCTTGTAATTTGGTGCGAGATCTCGTGAATACCCCACATAATGACTTAACTTCTGTAAAATTTGCGGATCTTGCAAAAGAAGAAGCCGTAAAAGCTGGGTTAAAAGTAACCGTTTGGGGTAAAAAAGAGCTTGAAAAAGAAAAGTTTGGTGCATTTTTAGCCGTCAATCAAGCGTCTGACACGCCTCCACGTTTTGTGATTTTGGAACATAAATCCAAAGTGAAAGATGCAAAAACAGTTTGCTTGGTTGGAAAAGGAATTACCTTTGATACAGGCGGCATTTCTTTAAAACCCGCTGCCAACTTAGATGAAATGCGAATGGATATGGCAGGCGCCGCAACGGTATTGGCCATTACCATTTTGGCAGCGAAATTTAATTTACCCGTAAATGTGATTGGATTTTTGTGTCTCACCAATAACATGCCCAGTGGAAAAGCAACTGTACCTGGTGATATTGTTACGGCTTACAATGGAAAAACCATTGAAATTTTAAATACAGACGCCGAAGGACGCCTTGTATTGGCGGATGGTATGGCTTACGCGGACAAAAACTATAATCCAAATTTACTGATGGATTTTGCAACCCTTACAGGTGCATGCGTTATT
>MGRI01000042.1 GCA_001798105.1 Deltaproteobacteria bacterium RIFCSPHIGHO2_02_FULL_40_11 | reverse complement strand
CAGGATTGTTCCCCTGCCATGCGCTTCCCCTCTTTCGAAAATGAAGCCCTGGCATGGAACCGTTTTTTTTCTAATTCTTCTAAAACTTTTCGTATCATTCGAAATCTTTTAAGAGCTTATCGACTAATTGAGACGTGTCAACGGTGTATTTGCCTTGTTTTATTAAATCTCGGATGCGGTTTACTTTTTTAAGGTCTACATCATGGGTGGAACGTGCTGCATGAAAGGCTCTTTCATATCGATCCAAGCTTTGGATTAAAGAAAGTTTTGGCTTTTGATTCGGTTTCTTTTTTTTCATGCTTTTTATTCAACTCCTAAGACCTGCAGAAATGATGTCAGACGAGGCCGCAATGAGCGAAAGCGCGAGGCGTACTTAATGGTACGTTGAGCGCTTGAGCGAATGAGAACGAAGTCTGACGTTATTTATGCAGGTCTTAGTATACTAAAAACCTGTTGATACACCAAATAAATCTTACTATCATGCGGCATCGTGAAAATTTTAGATGGCTCATCACTTTCCAAAAAAATAAGAGAAACCCTCCGCAAAAAACTGTCTAAAATATCAGGGCCAAAACCAGGATTGGCCGTTATTTTAGTGGGCTCCGACCCTGCTTCGGAAATTTATGTTTCCAAAAAAGAAAAACTTGCTAAAGAAGTGGGCTTTCATTCTGAAGTTCACAGACTTCCAAAAGATACTTCCCAAAATGATCTTTTAAAATGTATTGAAACCCTAAATGGTGCGCAAAATATTCATGGCATTCTCGTTCAAATGCCCCTTCCAAAGCACATTGACACACAGGCGATTTTACATGCTGTTTTACCGAATAAAGATGTCGATGGATTTCATCCCACTAATTTAGGCAGGCTCATGATGGGGCACCCCCGGTTTGTGCCATGCACGCCAGCAGGCATTTTAAGATTGCTCAAAGAATATCAAGTTGAAATCAGCGGGAAAAAAGCCGTAATTTTGGGGCGCTCTTTAATTGTTGGAAAACCACTGGCGCATCTTTTACTCAATGAAAATGCAACCGTTACGCTTTGTCACTCGAAGACAAAAAATTTAAAAGCAGAATGCCAAAGTGCAGATATTTTGATTTCCGCCATGGGAAAACCCGCTCACATCGATGCAAGTTTTATCAAAGAAGGCGCCGTTGTCATCGATGTTGGTATCAATCGCATGAACCAAAAAATTATTGGTGATATTGATTTTAACAGCGTTTCAAAAAAGGCAAGTTTTATCACACCTGTTCCTGGCGGCATCGGCCCCATGACCATTGCTATGCTTTTGGAAAATACGCTGAAAGCGTTTGAAATAAAATGAACCAAACCCCCTTACATCAAGATCATCTCAATTTAAATGCCAAAATGGTTGATTTTGGGGGATGGCATATGCCCGTTCAATACACCAGCATTATTGATGAGCATCTCAATACGCGCAAAAACATTGGACTCTTTGATGTCAGCCACATGGGCGAAATTGAAATTCATGGCCCAGATGCCCTAAAATTTGTCCAAAAAATTGTAACCCAGGATGTATCCAAGTCTCAACCTGGACACCAAGCCCAGTATTCTGTCATGTGCACTCCCACAGGCGGCATTGTGGATGATATTTTAATTTATAAACTTACAGAAGATCATTTTTTACTGTGCGTCAATGCCTCAAACATTGAAAAAGATTTTGCCTGGATTTTAGAAAATAAAAAAAATGAAAATGTGAAAATCGAAAATACGTCTTCGGCCTACGTTCAAATTGCGGTTCAAGGCCCAAAAGCCAAAGATTTAATTTCCAAATTAACGCCCTTTGATCTTTCTAAGATTCAAACCTATCGTTATGTCCAAGAAAAGCTCTTAGACATCCCCATGATTATTTCTAGAACCGGCTATACGGGAGAAGATGGGTTTGAACTCTATTTACCCGCCGACAAAGGCCATGTCGTATGGCAAACCCTTTTAGAACGCGGCAAAACAGATGGCATCACACCGTGTGGATTGGGAGCCAGAGATACACTTCGCTTAGAAGCTTGTTTTCCGTTGTATGGCCATGAAATTGATGAAAAAACAACACCCCTTGAAGCGGGACTCAACTGGGTTGTAAAACTCGATAAAGAAAATTTTATAGGGAAAGAAGCACTCCTCCAACAAAAAGAAATGGGGCTTACCAAAAAGCTTATTGCATTTGAACTCTTAGAAAAAGGCATTCCCAGGCAAGGATATCCCTTACGATCTTCCCAAAATGAGTTGATCGGTACTGTGACCAGTGGTACGTTGTCTCCG
Organism: Deltaproteobacteria bacterium RIFCSPHIGHO2_02_FULL_40_11; assembly: GCA_001798105.1. GTDB lineage: Bacteria > Bdellovibrionota > JACOXK01 > 2-02-FULL-40-11 > 2-02-FULL-40-11 > 2-02-FULL-40-11. The sequence goes on along the minus strand of MGRI01000042.1, from coordinate 5,650 downwards.
GTTTTTATGAAAGGGATTGGGTTGGGGGTTGTGAAACTTGGGGGAGAGTGTCATCCCCGCGAATGCGAATGTCATCCCCGCGAAAGCGGGGATCTATTGACGGTTGAAATTAGAAATCGATACATAAAAGCAAAAGTTGTGAAACCACCCTTTTATCGAAAAAAAAAGGAGCGTATATGAAATATCCAGACGATTTACGTTACACAAAAGATCATGAATGGGCCAGAAATGAAAATGGAATTGTGACGGTTGGCATTACAGATTTTGCGCAAGATCAATTGGGAGATATCGTCTATATCGAGCTTCCCAATGTTGGAGATCCTGTTCAAAAAGGGCATGCCTTTGGGGTAGTAGAATCTGTAAAAGCAGTTTCAGACTTATATTCCCCGATAAGCGGTGAAGTCGTTAAAATCAACCAAACACTCAAAGATTCCCCTGAAATGCTCAACCAAGATCCTTATGATGCCGGCTGGATGATCCATGTAAAAATGAATGAAAACGAAACCCTCAACGATTTAATGGATGCGTCGATGTATCAAAAGTTTTGTGAGGAAAGCTAAAAATATTTTTGGACCGCCCCGATGCGATACATTCCACACACCCCCAACGATATTGAACAAAGACTGAAAGAAATTGGGGTATCTTCCATTCAAGATTTATTTACATCCATTCCCAAGGCATTTCATGTAGATCGCCCGCTGAATTTACCCTCCGGTTTAGGTGAAATGGATTTAAAAAATCACATCACTTCGATTTCAAAAGAAAATAAAGCACAAAGCTATACCCATTTTTTAGGCGCTGGCGCGTATCATCATTTTATTCCAAGCATTGTCGATACACTTTCAAGCCAAGGCGATTTTTTAACGGCCTATACCCCCTACCAACCTGAAATTTCGCAGGGCACCCTGCAAAGCATTTTTGAATTTCAAACCATGATTGCAAATTTAACCGGCATGGAGGTTTCCAATGCCTGTATGTACGATGGCGCCACCGCACTGGCAGAAAGTTGCCTTATGGCAAAGCGAATTTGTCCTCAAAAATCAAAAATTTTAATGCCTAAAAACATTCATCCAGACTATCAAAAAGTGTGTCAAACTTATATGGCAACCCAAGACATTGAACTTGAATCCATAGATTTTAACACACACACAGGACAACTTGATCTTGAAGCCCTGTCTTCAAAACTCAACAATGAAACACTTGCCGTTTTGGTACAAACCCCGAATTTTTTTGGATGCATTGAAGATCTGAAGTCTATTCAAACGCTGTGCGAAAAACATCAAACGCTTTTCATTGTCTGTGTGACAGAACCCTTATCATTGGCTCTTTTAGAACCGCCCGGGAAATTCAATGCAGACATTGTGGTTGGCGAAGCCCAATCTTTTGGAAACGCAGTTTCGTATGGGGGCCCTTTTGTGGGTTTTTTCACAACCAAAATGAAATATGTCCGTGCCATTCCAGGGCGCGTGGTGGGAGAAACAGTCGATCAAAATGGAAAACGGGCATTTACGCTCACCCTTTCCACCCGCGAACAACATATTCGTCGAGAAAAGGCCACTTCAAACATTTGCACCAATCAGGCCCTGCTGGCCACACGTGTTTCCATTTATCTTTCAACGCTTGGGGAAATGGGACTCAAAGCACTTTCTAGATTGAACCATACGCAAGCCGTTCAACTTACAAAAAAATTATCAAAACATACCAAATTAAAATTTACATCGCCCTTTTTTAATGAATTTGTCATTGAAACCAAAGGGAGCGTTCAAAACATGCTTGAAAAATTAAAGGCCCAAAATATTTTAGGCGGCTACCCTTTAGAAAAAGACTTTCCGGAGTTAAAAAACAGTTTATTAATTTGTGTTACAGAAATGAACACAAATGAAGACATTGAGAAATTATGCAAGATTATCGAAGAAAATTAATTTTTGAAAAATCGTCAGAAGGTCGATCCGCGTTCAACCTTTACCAAAAAGAAGAACCCGTTTCGATTCCAAAAACTTTTTTACGAAAAGAACCCATGGGCCTTCCCCAAGTCAGCGAATTGGAAGTCATTCGTCATTATGTGGCACTTGCACACTCTAATTTTAGCATTGAAAAGGGGCTTTATCCCTTGGGGTCTTGCACCATGAAATATAACCCCAAAATAAATGACCAAATGGCCTGTCTTCCAGGATTTGCAAATCTCCATCCGTATGCACCAACGTCACTTACCCAAGGCGCCTTAAAGATTTTTCATGAACTCGAACGCTGGCTGTGTGAACTTTCTGGCATGCATGCCGTTACGCTCATTCCTGCTGCAGGTGCGCAAGGCGAATACACAGGCTTAAGACTGATTCGCGCGTATCACAAAGATCACGGGTTAAACAAAAACACGGTTTTAATTCCAGACTCTGCCCATGGCACCAATCCAGCCTCTGCTGCCCTTTGCGGTTATGAAATTAAAAAAATTCCATCGAATAAAGACGGTATTTTAGATCCAAAAGATGTTGAAAAACTTTTAACCGATGACACGGCCGCCATTATGATTACCAATCCCAATACCCTGGGACTTTTTGAAGAAAATATTGGCGAAATTGCAAAGCTGCTCCATGCCAAAGATGCTTTTTTGTATTGTGATGGCGCCAATTTTAATGCGCTGATGGGCCATACCTTGGTTTCAAAAATGGGGGTGGATGTCATTCAATTTAATTTACATAAAACATTTTCAACGCCACACGGAGGCGGCGGTCCTGGAGCAGGTCCCGTAGGTGTGGTTCAAAAACTAGAACCCTATCTTCCAACCCCTCGTGTTCAAAAAGAGAAAGATGAATTCATTTGGAAAGAGTTTCCAAAATCCATTGGACACATCAAAGCGTTTTACGGAAATTTTGGTGTATTGGTGCGCGCCTATACCTATATGTGCGCCCTGGGAAAAGAAGGCATCTTAAAAGCCTCCCAAATGGCTGTCTTAAATGCCAATATCATTAAAACAAAACTCAAATCCGCCTATCACCTGCCCTATGACCATAAACCGTGTATGCACGAAGTTGTTTTTACAGATAAAAAGCAAAGCCAAACGGGTGTTAAAACACTCGATATCGCCAAACGCCTGATGGATTACGGGTTTCACCCGCCGACTGTTTATTTTCCCTTAATCGTACAAGGCGCGATGATGATTGAACCCACAGAAACAGAACCCCCCGAAGAAATTGATCGTTTTTGTGACGCTATGCTGGCCATTGCTAAAGAAGCCGAGACAGATCCCCAAAAAGTAAAAACAGCCCCCCACACCACACCGGTCGCCAGGGTCGATGAAGTTAAAGCAGCCAGGCAACTTATTTTAAAGTATCAAACTAAAATTTCGTCTTGAGATGTTTCTTTGGGCTTATAGGTTTTATCTGCCTGAGAATCGATGAGGCTTTTTTTGTAGTTATAGAAAGCTTGGAGCTCTGTATAGGCCGAGCGCAAATGATCATGCATTTCTTTCGGTTCTTGCACTTGGTCTAAAACCGACTTTACATCTTCTGTAATACTTTCCAGCTTCAGGAGTTCTGAACGAACTTGATTTTGAAGTGCTTTCACAAGGGTATTAAATTTGTCTTTCAGGTCTTGAAATTCATCGGACTTTCGAAGCTGAAGGGTTGCATTAAAATTTCCCTGGGCCAAATCACTCATTTTTCTGCCAATAGCAAAAACAGGGCCTGCAAGCCTGTGGGATATAACAATCCCCAATACCAAAAGAGTCACCGTCACCCCTAAAAAAGTGCCCATTAAGGCATACGTATATAAGCTTTCTTGCGCTCTTAAAAAATCAATGGCATCTGGAGAAGTTGCAATATTGGTTGAAATTAAAAGGCCTTGGGTCTTCACCAAAACACGATGTAAAATATAGCCCACAATGGCGGTTACAATCACGCCTACCCCAGTGAGTAAAAATGCAAAACGCAGTTGAAACTGTGTGGCAATCACATATTTTGTTCTTTTAAAGTACTTTGCCATCTTAAGATTCAGTGTACACAGCTTGCGCTTGGCTTGACAATAAAAAAAGCCCCGCATACAGTTGGGCCGGCATGTTTACTTCTTCTTTTTTTGGTAAAAAAACCTGGGATCTTACACAGCGGGTAAAATGCGCAGGCTGTGCTTCAAAGTTTAGCCCCACACAACTTGCAGCCATTACAAAATCCTTAAAACACACCCAAAATGAAAATGTTTTGGTGGGAACCCAAACCATCGACGATGCCGGCGTTTATCGGCTTTCAAAAGATCTGGCTTTGGTTCAAACCGTCGACTTTTTTACCCCCATTGTGGACGACCCTTTTATGTACGGACAGATTTCGGCTGCCAATGCGTTAAGCGATATTTATGCCATGGGGGGAACGCCACTTACTGCACTGAATATTTGCGCCTTCCCCAAAGATTTTCCAAACGAGGTTCTTGAAAAAATTCTACAAGGGGGACATCAAAAAGCAAAAGAAGCAGGCTGCGAAATTGTAGGCGGCCATACGGTGCAAGACAAAGAATTGAAATATGGCATGGCGATCACTGGCACCATTCATCCTGAAAAAATTTATACCAACCAAGGCGCAAAGCCAGGGGATAGCTTACTTTTAACCAAACCCCTTGGAACAGGCATTCTCACAACGGCCATCAAAAGAAAAAAAGCAACTGCGCAGACCTTGCAAAAGGTTTGCCATTGGATGGCGATGCTCAACCAAAAAGCAGTTGATGTGATGGCTTCTTATGACATTCATGCCTGTACAGATATTACAGGATTTGGCTTAACAGGCCACAGCATGCAAATGGCCAATGCCAGTCAGGTTTCTTTTAACCTTCATTTCAAAAAACTTCCCATTTATGAAGAAGCTTTTTATTTTGTAGGGAAAAAATGTATCACAGGGGCCGACAAAACCAATCGTCTGTACACGCAAGCACAAATCGAATTTCAAAATCCGCTAAAGCCTGAAGAGGAAGCGCTGATCTTTGATGCACAAACATCGGGTGGACTTTTCATTTCACTTCCTCACGATCAAGCCCCCGCCTTAAAAGAGGAACTCAAAGCCGTAGGCTATACGGATACAGAAATTGTGGGGGAAGTCATAATTCCCTCCACAACACCTAAAATTATTATTTTCTGAAAAATTTTTTCTAGAACTTCATCGAAAGTAAAAGCATCGCATCGTTATTTCTTTCATCTACGATATGATTCCCAAACTCCAGATTAAAACGATACATCGGTTCTAAAGAAACATATTTTGAAAATTGGTACTTGGAAGAAAGCACCATGCGAAACCTGCTTTCTCCTAAGAGAAGACGCTCTTGGCCAAAAAGCTCAGCACGGAAAGCAAAATCCCAATTGGGCCGAAAGGCATAATAAGGTTTTACATAAAAACCAAAAGACTCATCACCCCGAACGGGCGTATTCCAGCCAAACGCAAATTCGCCGAGCATTCCAAATTTTTTGTAATTGAGCTGCCCATACCATTCCAAAATGGAGGTTCGAGAGCGTTTGGCGGTGGTTGGATCGGAAATCACCCCTCTTTGGGGGAGTCCAGGCGGCATGCGCCTTTCGGTTAAAAAAGACATGCCCAATAAAAAAGGCACTTCAAAAAAGAGCCCTTGATAGCCTGCATCTAAAATAACGGCAATATCTCGAGCAAACTCAGGCTCGGGG
>MGRI01000041.1:3716-8062 GCA_001798105.1 Deltaproteobacteria bacterium RIFCSPHIGHO2_02_FULL_40_11 | reverse complement strand
ATAAAAACGGTCCAGGGCCGAAATCCTGAAATTTCATCTAAAAATGTATAAGATAAAAACCGGGGTTCAAAAATTTGAAAGCGGTTTGTAAAACCATAGCCCAACGTAAAAAACAACGAAAACGCAATCACAAGTTTTATTCTATATTTTAAAGAGATTGATTGGGTTGTCATAAAAGTGACCGAAGCATTTCAAATTGCTCGCCTTTATCCCATTCGTGTCCGCCAAAAATTTTATACTCTATTTTTCCTTCGCGATTTAAAATAATTGTATAAGGTAAACCATAAACCATGTATTTTTGTGCCGCAAGTCCGTCTGGGTCTAAAAATACCTTAAAGGGAAGTTTTTGTTTTTGAATGACTTTTTGCGCAGCCTCTTTTTTTTCATCTAAATTAATGGCGAGAATTTCAAACCCCCGATCTCGAAGTTTTTGGTGGGCAGATACCAAGGAGGGCATTTCAATAATACAAGGCGGGCACCAACTGGCCCAAAAGTTAATCAGAACAACCTTCCCTTTGTAATTGGAAATTTTGTCTAGCTTGCCTTCAAGATCCTGAAGCTCTAGGTCTGGTGGAAGCTCGCCCTTTTTTAAAACCGGGTTTGGAAAGTCTGAACTTGAGGCCGGGGTTCCCCTCATTTCATTGCCCGGGCGACTCCAAAATAAATAAATGCTTGCAAAAAGAATTAAAAGAACCCCAACCAATGCAAAAAGCTTTTTCATATCCATATGTTAGAAGGCTATCCTAGCGGAAAAAAGGGCAAAAAAAAAGAACCTTTTTAAAAGGTTCCTTTTTCCTGACTGACAATTAATAGTATAACACAAATGGTTGCATTTGTGTAAACTATTTTTTTTATACCCCCTTTTTAGATAAAAACACCCCCCGCATCGCGAGAAACTCCCTAAAACCACAAAGAAACTGGGGTAATTTGGGTGTTTTCTGCTATAATTTAGGCATGAGGCAAAATCGAGGGCAATCCACTTTGGAATATATTGGCGCCTTAGTCATTACCATTGTGCTGATTGGATTTTTTATTTCCCAGCTGGATCTTCCCATTCGAATGTGGTGGGACACCTTGGCAAGAAAGGTTGCTGCCCCCTGTCCAGCACAAGAGTGTGTAGACACCCATACAGAACCAACGGTCACTGAATAATTTTGATTGCATCTTTAAAGTCAGGCTGAGATAAAATCTTCATGCAGGAATTTATTTTAGCCATTGACCAGGGCACAACTGGAACAACTGCACTTTTAATCAATCAAAAACTTGAAATTGCAGCCAAAACCAACCACGAGTTTCGCCAAATTTATCCCCAAGCCGGATGGGTGGAGCATGATTTAAATGATATTTGGCAGTCGACGTTACTTGCCATTTCAGACGTGCTTAAAAAGGCAGCTATATCTGGAAATCAAATTGCCGCTATCGGCATTACCAATCAACGCGAAACGACCTGCCTTTGGGAGAAAAAAACAGGTAAACCTCTCGCCAACGCCATTGTTTGGCAATGCAGAAGAACAGCATCCATTTGCGAAACCCTTAAAAAGCAAAAAAAAGAAGACCTATTTCGAAATAAAACAGGCCTGGTTTTGGATCCTTATTTTTCAGGCACTAAAATGAAATGGCTTTTGGATAAAGACCCTCATCTTTATCATCGCGCACAAAAAAATGAAGTTATTTTTGGAACCATTGATTCTTTTTTAGTATCAAAGTTGACGAATAACGCTTCTTTTGTAACCGACGCCTCCAATGCCTCTCGAACCCTTTTAATGAATTTGAAAACGTTGCAATGGGACGAAGAACTTTTAGATATTTTAAAAATTCCGCGTGAAATACTTCCAGAAATTAAATCTTCTTCCGAAATTTATGGAAAAACAAAAGGCGTAGAAGGGCTGCCAGATGGTATTCCTATTTCTGGCATTGCGGGCGATCAACAGGCTGCACTTTTTGGACAAGCCTGCTTTGAGCCTGGCCATGCAAAATGTACCTATGGAACAGGCTCTTTTTTATTGGCCAATATCGGTTCTAAAATTATTCATTCGAAAAATAATTTAATTACAACGGTGGCCTGGAAACTAAAAGACGATGTCACGTATGCGCTGGAAGGCTCGGCATTTATTGCAGGCGCGGCTGTACAGTGGTTAAGAGACGGACTGGGAATTATTCGTGACGCCTCTGAAATGGAAGCCCTGGCAACATCTGTAACAGACACACAGGGCGTTGTTTTTGTCCCCGCCTTAACAGGGCTGGGCGCACCCTATTGGAAAAGCCACGCAAGGGGGATGATTTCTGGACTCACGCGTGGCACAACCAAAGCGCATTTGGCAAGAGCTGCATTAGAGGGCATTGCTTTTGAAAACCATGATTTAGCGCAGGCCATGCAAAAAGACATGAAACGAGAAATTTCACTTTTAAAAGTAGATGGGGGCGCGAGCCAAAATAACTTCCTCATGCAGTTTCAATCGGATCTTTTGAAAAAAGTAATGATTCGCCCCAAAACCATTGAAACAACTGCCATCGGCGCAGCTTGTTTGGCGGGCCTTGCCATTGGGTTTTGGAAAGATCTTTCCGACATTCAAAACGCCTGGCAAAAAGATAAAGCCTTTACGCCCAAAATGTCCGACCAAGACCGCACCAAACATTTAGAAAGCTGGCAGCACGCCATTCGGCAGTGCTTGGCTTAATGGGTATTATGATGAGAAGGTTGCAGTTTATTAACCCATTTTTCCAGAGTGGGTGGTTTATATTCTAAAAAACTACTTAAAAGATCCTCAACTTGATTACTTACCAAAATCATACCTTTATGTTCCGCTCTCATCAGGCCCTTATCTACCAAGACTTCAAAATGAGAGAGAAGGTTGTCATAGAAACCACCAATATTTAAAATTCCACAGGGTTTTTTATGAAATCCTAATTGTGCCCAAGTAAGAACTTCGAAAAGCTCATCTAATGTCCCGAGCCCACCTGGCAAGGCAATGAATGCTTCCGAGAGCTCAAACATTAGCTGTTTTCGTGAATGCATAGACTTTGTAATTTCTAGTTTAGTTAACTTTGTATGAACAATTTCTTTATCTACTAAAGATTCAGGGATAACGCCCGTTACAGAGCCTCCATTATTTAGAACTGCGTCTGCTAGAATACCCATAAGACCAACGTTAGCTCCTCCATATACAAGCGCTATGTTTTTTTGAGCCAATATTTGGCCTAATTTAATTGCTTCATCAACAAAGCGTGTATCGTTACCTTGATTTGATCCGCAAAAAACACATATTCTCTTCATGGGGTACTCTATATCATTAAATCTCCAAAACTTGAAGCATGGCTCTGCGTGATCATTTATTGATATTGTTCGTTCATTCTGATAATTCAGTTCATAAAAAATGAAAAAGAAAATTTATTTTTTGGTTTTTTTGGTACTATTAATTGGAACACTCTTTATTCTTTTAAAGAGCGGAAGGGGAATAAAAGAGGTCCCCTGTAATTATTCACAAAATAACTGCCCAAGGGGCTTTACTTGTTCAGTCTTAACTGCTGAACACCCCAGTCGATGTATAAAAATACCAGAAGCTAAAGATTTTTTGATCCGATTTCCATTTTCTCCTGATCATCCAGTCAAGTGTCAGCAGGGCAATCGCGTATGGGGTCGTTCACATCATCATGATAACATCTTGTTCGCCGTTGACCTTCACAGTTTACCGAATGAATCGGCCGGGAATATCTTTGCTGCAGCCGATGGAATTGCTCACGTTTTTGATGACTGCTCCTTTAGGGGTTCATCTCATGATGTAAAAAATGATAACCCATGTCCCAATGGAACCGGATATGGAAATCATGTAAGAATTTTACATCAGGATGGCTACATGACCTTGTATGCGCATCTTTCAAAAGTATTGATAAAACACAAAGCAAAGGTCAAAGCGGGTGACCTCATTGGCGTTGAAGGTGCATCTGGTCGCGCGGGCATCAGGCATTTACACTTTGGTGTTCATAAGCTTCATGCTTCTATTAGAGACAAAATTTTAGCGCAGCCAGGCTGGACAGGGCAATCTGTACCGTTTTCAATGAAGATTAAGTACAGCGACCGAACTGAACCTGAAGTTATTTCATCCGAAAACATACGTTGGGAGGATACATTTGATTCGCCCTATATTTATGGAATATGGGATACTCCCTGAAACACATTACACCCTTTTCTTTTGTTCCCAATAAGTCTTTAACGCCGCGAACACAAAGAAAATTGCAACAAGCGCCATCACAATTAGGGTAATTTTATGTGTCATGATTTGAAATTTTTCGGCAAAAGCCTGGCCTAGGTAGTAAGACAGTAAAATAAAAAGCGGAATACTGATCAA
>MGRI01000041.1:3163-3606 GCA_001798105.1 Deltaproteobacteria bacterium RIFCSPHIGHO2_02_FULL_40_11 | reverse complement strand
CGATATCTCCTTTTTTTTGGAATTGCTCGCGAACAAAAACGCGCCTTTTGGGTGTTAAATATTTCCGAATGAGCTTTAAACGCCAAACATGTGAACCATAGCGTCTGCCAATATAATAAAGTAAATAGTCAGTTGGGATAATAGCAATAAAACAAACCAGTACGAGAAGGGGAATATTTAAATTTTCAGAATACGCAAGCTGTCCTGCCAAAATTAAAGTTAAGTCTTCCGGGAAGGGAAAGCCTATTCCCCCTAAAACAATCAGTAAAAAAATGCCAATGTATGGAAAATAAAGAAGTAACCATTCAATCATTGAAATAAGGCATCCATCAATTCATCCACCGTTGAAATCCCTAAAAATTCAATTTTTGCTTTTGTTTTTAATTTTTTTAAGTTGGATTTTGGGAGAATACACTGCTTAAATCCAAGTCGAAACGCTTCCT
>MGRI01000041.1:0-3004 GCA_001798105.1 Deltaproteobacteria bacterium RIFCSPHIGHO2_02_FULL_40_11 | reverse complement strand
CAGCAACATTGACATAAATATCGTGATTAAAAAGCTGAAGGCCTGCTCTTTTTTCTAAAACAGCAACCAAAAGAGAAACTCTGTTTTGATCCACGCCCATGGTTGTTCTTCTGGGGAGCACAAGCGTTGTGGGGCTTACCAAAGACTGAATTTCAACAAGCATCGGACGCGTTCCTTCTACAGAAGCCACAACGGCAGAACCCGGTGCATTGAGGGGTCTTTCAGATAAAAAAAGTTCCGATGGGTTTTCAACGCCCTCTAGCCCGCGTTCATTCATTTCAAAAACGCCAATTTCATTGGTGGACCCAAACCTGTTTTTTACGGCCCGTAAAATACGATAACTTTTTCCGCTATCCCCCTCAAAATATAAAACCGTATCGACCATGTGCTCTAAAACCCTGGGGCCCGCAATCGATCCTTCTTTTGTAACATGCCCAATAATAAACGTTGCAATCCCAAGCCGCTTTGCCAAATACATAAGCCTGGCTACAACTTCTCTCACCTGAGACACAGATCCCGGCGCAGATTCAATTTCAGATGTATACACCGTTTGTATAGAATCAATGGCTAAAACCTTTGGATTTAATTTTTGAATTTGATTGATTATTTTTTCAAGATTTGTTTCAGAAAGTAAAAATAGATTTTGCGTTCCCACATTTAATCTTTCCGCCCGAAGCTTGGTTTGCTCCAAAGATTCTTCGCCTGAAACATACAAAACCGGTAATTCAAATTGTGAAATGGCATCTAAGGCTTGTAAAACGATGGTTGATTTACCAATCCCAGGGTCGCCTCCAATCAAAATTAAAGATCCCTCAACAAGGCCACCGCCTAAAACACGATCGAATTCTTTAATTTTTGTTTTTAGCCGAAAATTTATTTTGGATTCAATCTCTGTAATGGGGGAGGGTGCGCTGCCGCCTTCATCAAACGTTCGGTTGGGATCCATTTTTTTTTCAGAAATAATAGCTTCTTCAATGAGCGTATTCCATTTTTGACAATCAGAACACTTTCCCATCCACTTCGGCGTTTGGTGGCCACAATTTTGGCATGTATAAATTGCTTTTTGTCGAACCATAGATCGGGGCGCTTTATTTTTTTAAAGAACCCCTCAACAAAGATACCACAAAAGGACGAACGATATCCAGAGTCAAGGCGGGACGCGTATAGACAAACCCTCGAATCATTTCATTTAAGACGGATTCTTGGAGCATGTCTGGATCTAAAAATTCGATGACAGCGTCATGAATCGCTAAGGCTTCTGCAACAGAATCTTGAACCCCACGAAGCACAATTTTTGTAACGATGGCGTCTGCGATTCGATCTGTAATTTGATCAAATAAAATTTGGGCCTCTTCTAAAACCGGTTCTTCTAAAATAACGCGATGTTGGGCCATGACTTCGTGAATGGCTTTTCGATATTCGGCATCTTCCCAAAAACTTAAAAGACCTTGTGAAAAAAGAGTACAAAGCCCTCCCAATGCTTCTGCCTGCCCCACAAGTTCAATTGCATATTGTTGACGATTCGCCTTTATGTTTTTAAGTATGGCAATTATTTCTTCTTTTTCGGGATTGAAGCCCTCTAAAAGTTTTTGGTGCAGCTCTCCATCGGCTTTCGAAATAAGAATAATCCCGCCTGGAGAGACCTCAGAAGGTTTCTTTAAAATTTTTTGTGTCTCATCGTCAAAATTCTTTTGTCTTTTGTTTAAACGATCCAGCTGCTGATCCATTTCCTGATTGAGGCGCAAAAGGTGTTCCGCATATAAATGCCAAAGATCCATAGCAGAACTCCATCTTCGAAGTGTATCTAGAAAAAATAAAGCTTCGACTTGCGTAGCCCGCAATCCCTTTAAAATTCGGTCAAGCTCTGGCTTTTTTTCTTCTATTAAAGCAGCAACTTGAGCAATGCTTGTTTCAATACGAATCAGTGTTTCTTCGTTTGTTTTTGTGCTCAGAAAACGCTGGCTCTTTTCCAGCTCTAAAACTTCCGCATGCAATTTTAGAACGCTTGCGGTGGCAGCCTCAATGACATTGCCTCCAAAATTTTGGATATCTTCTTCTGTGACTTGTGAAAAACTGGGAAGTGGAAGCAAAAAGAAACAAATGAGAAAGAAAGACAAGAAATATTGTTTACCTGTACCCCTCATGAAACTGAAAATTTATACGACAGCTTGACTAAAAAATCAACAGCTATTGGTGGAGAAAAAAGGTTGCGCGCAAATAAAAACTCTCTATAATGCCTAAAAATTATGCTTTCAGAACAAAAACTTCGCATCACTGAAATCTTTTATTCCATTCAAGGGGAATCTTCTTGGGCGGGGCAGCCCTGTGTCTTTATTCGTCTGACCGGCTGTAACTTAAGATGTGTATATTGTGACACTGAATACTCATTTTACGGGGGAAAAGACATGAGTATCCATGAAATTTTTAAGGATATTCAATCCTTTAACTGTAAGCTTGTTGAAATTACGGGTGGAGAACCCCTTTTACAAGAGGCTGTTTATCCCCTTGTGGATAAACTTGTGGATAACGCCTATCAGGTCCTTATTGAAACCTCTGGATCGCGTCCGCTGGGCCGCCTCAATCCAAAAGCCATTAAAATTGTAGATTTTAAAACGCCGTCCTCGCACATGATGCACCATAATCACTGGCCAAACTTAAATGAGTTAACACCCGTTGATGAAGTAAAGTTTGTTGTCAGTGACGATGCGGATTACGAATGGTCAAAACAAGTGCTTCGCCAATACGATCTTACACGTCGATGTAAACAGGTTTTATTTTCTCCCGCGCATGGAAAACTTTCACCTGGTACTTTAGGAAAATGGATTTGCCGGGATGGACTTCCGGTGAAGCTGCAGATTCAACTGCATAAGTATTTGGATATGCCCTGAGATCCCCCGATCAAGTCGGGGGATGACACCACTATTACTTCTTTCTCTTCTGAAAGAGCTCTGCGATTTCTAATTCTTTATGCGCATGTTCGAGTTTTTTGAGATAGTTTGCGTAT
>MGRI01000040.1 GCA_001798105.1 Deltaproteobacteria bacterium RIFCSPHIGHO2_02_FULL_40_11 | reverse complement strand
CCAAAGGGTGGCGGGGATGGAAAGAAGAAATTTGGAATTTTGCAGGATATTCTGTTACCGGGGCTGCGATAGGCTCTTTTGGGGCTTCCGGTGTTTTGGCACAACAACTTGAAATTGGATTTACAGATGCGATGAATCATTATTTTTTAATGCAAATTACAGAATATTTTGGAAATCAGACCTTTCGAAATGATGTTCCCTTTATTGATATGGTGATGATTAAAACCGCAAGCCAAATAATTCGAGATGAACTCATCCCAGCGGGTGTTCCAGCGTTTCGCGGACAAACCAAAGAAGTTTTGGTCTTAAATGGCGTAACCGAACTCACTGCTTATGCACTGATCGGAGCTGTGGAAGGGGCTTCCATTGCGGCTGTTCAAAAACATGTTCGGAATCGAGAAGTTTCCGCCGAAGATTTTATAAAAAACATGTCGCAACATGCTGCAACGCGTGGATTTGAAGCGCTCAATACCATTGTTTTTTTAGGTCCGAGGCTTCATGTGTCGGATCGTGAAAAAGAAAAAATTCAGGCTTACGCCGAAGCCCGTGGCGTAGATATTCGGTGGGCACTGAAACATGGACAATTTCGAGATGGTCGATATTTGGCTTCCGGTACGTCAGAGGCTACGGGCAAAGGCGCCATTGGGTACGCACAGGGCAGAAATATTATGATTCGCAAAGAATTTGATCCTGCGAATGATGCCTTTGACCAAATGCTTGGGGCGCATGAAGCTTATCATGTGATGCAAGAAGTCGATTCTCCCAGTTGGATCTATTTACGCATGCATTATCCAGAATATGACGGTGAAACCAGTCACCCCGATCATGGTTCTAGAATTCAAGAAGTATTTGCAGAAACTGTGCTGGGAGAATAGGGTATGTGTGTATAAGATGTCATCCTGAGCGCGAAGCGCGAAGGATCTCGAAGAAAAAAGGAGAAGATAATGCGAATTTTGATTTTAATTCTATGCATGGTGTTTACAGCGGCTTGTAACAAAAAACATGAAAATAATACCCCCCTGCCAAAAGATGTGGTGGCCGTCATCGATGGCCAGAAAATTGATAAAAAAGAATTTGATACGCGATACGAATGGTACATTCAACGGTTTAAATATCGCGTTCCAAAAGAACAGTTTCTAAAAAACTTGGTTGATTTGGAACTTTCTGCAAAAGAAGCCGAAAAGCGGGGGCTCCAAAAAGATGATAAATTTCAATATGATTATAAAATTTTATTGTCTCAGCATCTTTTAGAAAAAGAAGTGTACGAACAATTTAAAAATATTAATCTTTCAGATGAAGAGCTCAAGAAAACCTTTGAAGCCTCTCCAGAAATTAAAGCCCGCCATATTTTGTTTAAGGTGGATGAAAAAACAAAACCCGAAGATATTGAAAAAATAAAAGTAAAGGCTACAAAAATTTTAGATCGCGCAAAAAAGGGTGAAGATTTTAAAAAATTAGCCCAGAAGTATTCTGAAGGACCCTCCGCCAAAAATGGCGGGGACTTGGATTTTTTCACGCGCCAAACCATGGTGCCTGAATTTAGTGACGCCGCATTTTCCCTGAAAAAAGTGGGAGAAATTTATCCTGAACTTGTGAAAACAAAGTATGGGTTTCATATTATTAAGCTGACGGGTATCAAAGACTTTGAAACGGCAGATAAGCGTAGGCTGAAACAGCAAGCCCAATCTCAAAAACAAAAAGAAATTTACGATACTTTTTTTGACAAGCTTCGTAAAAACGTCCATGTTCAGGTGAATGAAGCTGCGGTTAAAGAATGATTCAATATCCTAAAAACCTTAGAAGAAAATCTCCATAAAATAATGTCAGAATCGCGCCCAAGGCCAAAAATGGGCCAAAGGGGACGGCGTATTGTAGGTCTTTTCTTTGAAAAAGCATGAGCCCCGCACCCCATACAGCACCCAAAATAGAAGCTACAAATAAAATTAAAAAGACAGATTGAAACCCTAAAAACGCACCAAACATAGCGGTGAGTTTAATATCGCCGCCGCCCATGCCTTCTCTGCCAGTGAGTTTAAAATATCCCCAGGCAAGTAACAGTAAAAATCCGCCGCCGATGAAGGCTCCTAGAAAAGATTCCAGTGGCGTAATGGGAAGCACAAAAAAAGAAAGCACAAGCCCCAAGGCTGTTCCGCCCAAAGAAATAGAATCTGGAATAATGCGATGGTGAAGATCAATACAGGTTACAACAATTAAGCTACTCACAAATGCAAAATAGGTAAGTCCTAAAGGGGTTGTTCCAAATGTTGAAAACACCCAAAGCGCGATCAAGGCCGTAAAGAGTTCGACCAAAAAATGTTCTATTGAAAATTGGGCTTTACAAAATCGACAGCGACCGCGAAGCCAAAGGTAACTTAAAATGGGAATGAGATCATACCAGGGTAATTTTTTTTTACAATTTCTGCAATGCGATCGTGGCCTGAGAATAGATTCGTTTTGGGGCAATCGCACGATGCACACATGCAAAAAGCTTCCTACGATTGCGCCAAAAACAACAAATAAGAAATTATTCCATATCATATTTCTCGAGTCTGTATCTCATCGATCGAAAGCTAATCCCCAAAAGATCCGCTGCTTTCTTTTTTACGCCGCCAGACTTTTCTAAAGCTTTTTCAATGAGCTGCCTTTCAATTTCTTCCACAATTTTTTCAAGCTTTACGCCATCGAGCGAAACCGTTAGATCCGGTGCTTCTACTTTGCGTTGAATGCCCATCGAAGGGTGAAAAATCACCGGTGGCAAACTTTCTGGCAAAATGGCTGCCCCTTGTTCCAATGAGACCGTTCTTTCTATAATATTCTCAAGCTCTCTGACATTGCCAGGAAAATCATACGCTTGAAGGGCATCCATGGCTTCTTTGGAAATTTTCATGATGTTTTTTCCAAGCTGAACATTGTGTTTTTCCAAAAAGTGCTTGGCCAAAAGCGCAATGTCTTCTTTTCGTTCCCGAAGCGGTGGAATATGAATGTGAATGACATTGAGTCTGTAGTACAAGTCTTCTCTAAAGTTTCCATTTTCAACTTCATGGGCCAGGTTTCGATTGGTGGCCGCCATAATTCGGACATTGACTGTAATGTCTTCTGTGCCGCCTACTTTTCGAAAGCTTTTATCTTGAAGCACACGAAGCAACTTCACTTGAACTTGAAGGGGAAGTTCACCGATTTCATCCAGAAAAATCGTCCCGCCATTTGCAACTTCAAAAAGCCCGGCTTTGTCTACAATTGCGCCTGTAAAAGATCCTTTTTTATGACCAAAGAGTTCACTTTCCATCAGGTTTTCTGGGATAGCCCCACAGTTTACGGTGACAAACGGCTTATCTTTTAAAGGGCCATTATAATGAATGGCTTTTGCAACCAATTCTTTCCCTGTTCCAGATTCCCCTGTGATTAAAACGTTCGTTTTGGTTTCGCACACGCGTCCAATGAGATCATAAATTTTTATCATCGATTGTGCGCTACCCACGAGGTTTCCAAATTGGTATTGTTCGCCCAGTTCCCGCTTCATTTGCTTATTTTCGCGAGACAAGATTCGTTTTTCCAGCGCCTTTTTAATGATGAGTTTAATTTCATCTATTTTAAAAGGCTTTGTAATATAGTCATACGCGCCAAGCTTCATGGCTTCTACGGCAGACTCTGTCGAGCCAAACGCGGTAATCACAATGACAACAATTTCAGGATCCATGTCTTTGGCCTGCGCTAAAACTTCCATGCCATGCACTTTTGGCATTTGAAGGTCTGTCAGGACAAGATCAAAGCTTTGTTTCTTCATCAGCTTTATGGCTTTGTCTCCGTCCGCTGCCGTTGTAATTTCGTAGCCTTCTCGCTTAAGCATAATTTCTAAAAACTCTCTTAAGCTTTCCTCGTCATCTACAACGAGAATTTTTCGTTTAATGTCTTCCATAGTCTCCTCCTACGGGCGTTAGCCCTTTTATGGGTAAATTGATTGAAAAAGTTGTGCCTTTTTCAGGCGTTGAAAAAACCGTAATGCGACCGTGATGGGCTTCAATAATTTTATGGACCACCGAAAGTCCCAGTCCTGTGCCTTTGGATTTTGTGGTAAAAAATGGATCAAATATTTTAGGAATGTCGTCTTCCAAAATACCACACCCCGTATCTGAAATATCAATTTTTAAATCCTGCGTGGTTGTGTGGGTACGTACGGTAACGGTGCCGCCATCTTCAATCGCTTGTGTGGCATTAATGAGTAAATTCCAAAAGACTTGTTTTAACTTTTCTTTGTTTCCTAAAATTTTAAGATCTTTTTGATCGGGTTCAAAATTAATTTTAATCTTTGGATTTTTATTTTTTTGCATGGACATGGCCGTTAAGGTGTCTTCTAAAATCTCATACACATTGCATTCTTTCATTTTTTGGTCTTCAGGGCGGACATAGTCTAAGAATTCATTGACGAGCTTATTTAGGCGATCGGTTTCCTTTAAAATAATGTTCATAAGTTTTTTGTTTTCGGGTGAAACTTCTAATTCGTGGCTTAGCATTTCAATCGACCCACTCATCGATGCCAAAGGATTTCGAATTTCATGGGCAATACCAGCCGCTAATTTCCCGACGGCCGCTAATTTTTCAGAGCGATGCATGTTTTGTTCCATCTCAATCATTTTGGTCAGGTCTTCAAAAATTAAAATGGTGCCCACTTTTTCTTGGTTGGCATCTTGTAAAGAAGAAGAGGCAAATCCTAAGAGCAGTTCTTCTTTTTTGGTTGTTACATAGACAAATTTTTGTCGAAGCCCGGAAACATGTTTTTTAGAATCTGCTTTTTTAATCCAATGCTTTTTAAGGTCAGGGAAAATGTTAAAGAGAGGTTTTTTATAAATATCTTTAAATTTAAGCCCTGTAATTTTTTCTGCTGCTTGGTTCCAATAAATAATATGGTTATTGACATCGGTTGTCACAATGCCACTTGCAATATTGCTCACAATAATTTTATTTAAATCTTCCAGTTCTTTAACGCTTTCTTGTTCGTGGGTCAGGCGCGTGCGATAGTCTCTAAATTGCTGTGCCAAATACCCTGAAAGTAAGGCCACCAAGAAGAAAGCGACGTTATTAAAAAATAAGGTCATCAAATGTTTTTCGGAGCTTTCAATGGGGTCTAAAATTAAAAGCGTACTAAAACAAAGACTGGCCAGGATGGCTGTATAAAGTGCCCCTGTTCTTTGATAGACAATCGAAGCAAACCCAATGATAAAAAGATATAAAAACGTAAAAATAGCATCTTGCGTGCCTGTAATATAAATCAGGGCTGTTACAAAAAGAATATCGTAGACAATTTGGCTCCCAATAAAGAGTGTTGTTTTTTGAATCCGGGGCAAAATAGCTGCAAAAAAGATCGTAATAAAATAAGTAAAGCCAAGGAGACTGTACACGGGCAGTAAGTCTTGGGGAGAAATAACCGTTGTTTCTTTAATTTGAAGGAAGAGCGTAATGGCTAAGAGCAGGGTTGTCACCAATGCGCGTAAAAACATAAACCAAAGGGCATTTTCACGAAGCCCCGGCTGGGTTTGAATGATTGGAGAGGGTCCAAAAGGATGGACATGCCCCCGTTTTTTTTCCACCGCTAACATATTTAACCTACTGTTTTTATTCAGGTTTTATAGAGTTCTATTTTCCACCTACGTACAACCTATATCTTTATGATACCCAGGTGACGCTTTTTGTCAAATTTTAGCGCCCATGAAACTCGACTGACAAAATGCGACACAATCTGGGGAAATTTGACAAGTTACCACACTTTGTAGGATAATATAGGTGTCTATGGCTATTCTTATGAAAACCATAAAAAATCGGAAATATGCCTATTTGGTTTCCAGGGGGGCAAAAGGAAAAATTGTGCATACTTATTTAGGCCCTGCTCAGCACCCCAAAGTGGTGTCTTTAATGGCGCTTCAGAAAGAAAGTGGCGAAATTCCAAAACACTTATATTGGTTATTCTGGGATACGAATCCACAAAAAATAGAGCTTTATGCATTTTCAAAATATATTATTGAGCGTATTTTAGAGCTTGGAAATGCGGCATCTTTGAAATGGCTCCAAATGGTTTTTCCCACCAAAAAAATCATTGAAGTTTTGTATACCAGTCGAACACTGTCTGAAAAATCAAAAATATTTTGGAAAATTTGGTTTGGCGTAAAATGACACCACAGTTTAAAATTCACAAAGAATGTTTTCCAAAAGAAGGATGGGGCCTTTTAAAACAAGTAGCACCCATTTTAATTCCTTATCAGGCTATTTTGGCCGGTGGAACTGCGCTGGCCTTACAAATAGGGCATCGTGTATCCGTAGATTTAGATTTTTTTACATCTTTGGAGTTTAATTCAGAACAATTGATCCAAAAAATAAAAAAAACAAAATTAAAACTTGAAACACTTTCAGAATCTCAAGGCACTTTTTTAGCTAAAATAAATGGGATTAAATTTTCTTTGTTTGTATATCCATATCCTTTTTTAGATACCATTCAAACGTATCAAACAGTGAAAATTTCGGGCATTTTAGATATTGCTGCAATGAAACTCATTGCCATTTATCAAAGAGGGACAAAAAGAGATTTTGTGGATTTATATTTCATTCTAAAATCTGTTCCCTTTCATCAAATTGCTTCGATGGCCATGCAACGTTTTGGCAAAGAACGCGTGAATCCCCTTCAAATTGGAAAATCTTTGGTTTATTTTTCTGATGCCCAGATGGACCCGGACCCCAATTATAAAAACAAGTGTGATGTTGAATGGGAAACCATTAAAGCGTTTTTCAAAAAGCATGTGAAGCAATTTGTATTGGATTTGGAAAATGCAATTACATCCGAGTGAAATAGTCCTTTGCGGTTTGAATGTCTTTTTGAATTTGTTTTACGAGCGTTTCAGCAGAAGGAAATTTTTTGATCTCACGAATCCATTCCAAAAAATGAAGCCGAAAAGATTCGCCATAAATATCTTTATCCCAGTCCAATAAATGCGTTTCAATGGAACTGGGTTTTTCGTCTTTAAAAGTAGGGGCGTGGCCTACGTTGGTGACACTTTTGTATTTTTTGCCTTTATATTCTGCAAATGTAATGTAGACGCCTTCTTTGGGAATAATTTCTGCTTGGGTTTGAAGATTCGCTGTGGGAATGCCAAGCTTATGGCCGCGTCCCACACCTTTTATGGTAAGGCCGTCTAAAAAGAAAGAGCGCCCCAAAAATTCATTGGCTTTGTGAATATTTCCTTCTTTCAGAAAATGACGAATTTTAGAAGAGCTCACAACCTCCTCCTCCATTTTGAATGGCGGCATGATATGCATTTCAATACCATGACTTTTACAGAGCGTTTTTAAAAGTTCGGTATTACCTGCTCTTGCTTTTCCAAAAAAGAAATTGAATCCTACAAATAAAACCTTCGTTTTTAAATTTTCCAAGATAACTTCTTCAAAAAACTGATGGGCGGATTTTTCCGAAAATTCTCGGTTAAAGTTTTCAACAACCGTTACATCAATCCCAGCTTCTTCAATGAGCTTGAGGCGCGTTTCAAGGGAGTGAATTTGCGGCTCACAGGTTTCTGGATGAATGACACAAGAGGGATGGGGATGAAAAGTATAGACAATGGAAGTTCCGCCTTTTTTTTGGGCTTCTTGAATGACATGTTTAAAGATTTTTTGATGCCCGAGATGAACCCCATCAAAGTTTCCAATGGCTACCACAGGGTTTTTAAATGGTTTTTTAATCTCAAATGACGAATGAAAGATCCGCATTTACGTTTTGGTAACATTTGCATTGAATTCTGACAATAGGTCTTTTATGCTAAGTACATCTATGCTGTTTCAAAAGGACGCTTCTGTAAATCAATTTTCAGGCACGCGGTCAAATTTCCCTGCGAGAAATTTGCCGCTCGGCTCTCGGGCTCGCTCTCGAGCTTCGCTCGAACCATGCCCGCTCGCCCTCCGAGACGGCCTTCAAATTAATTTACAGAAGCGTCCTTTTGGAAAAAAAATCAGATTCAGCATAAAGGACCTAAGTTGTCTTCTAGCACTTATTCTAATGGTGGGGTGTGCGACGTTGCAGGGGGAGAAAACAGAAGAGCCCCAAACGGTGGAGGCACCGCAACAAGAAGAAGGAATCTCCACAGAAGAAACTGAAACGCCCCAAGACGTTGAGGAAGCCCAGCAAGCTGTTTTGGAAGAAGAGAAAATGGATGAAGATGTCATTGCCAAGGAAATTGAACGTGCTCAAACGTTAGAAAAGAAAATCGATGTTCTCTACGACCAAGCGTATGACGCCTATTTGGCTGGCGATTATGAAAAAGCCCTTACCGCTTATGAATCTGCCAAGCTTTTAAATTCTGAAAAAATGCTTTTTTGGCGAAAACTGGCTTTAAGCTATTGTTATTTGGCAACAGGTCGGTATGGAGAGGCCGAAAAACTTTCTTTTTCTATGATTCAAGAAAAGCCAGAGTCTTGGGAACCCTATATGAATGTTGCGATGGCATTTTTATGGCAGGGAAAAGCAAAGCAAGCCATTGAATATTTTTTAAAAGCCCAAGAGTTTGAAGCGGCAGGCCCTTCGGTGCATTTGTATTCGGGAATTGCCTATGATCTTTTGAAAAATCATAAAAAAGCAGCAGATCATTTTTTGCAAGCGCAAACGGAATATCAAGCGATTATTAAAAATAATCCTCACGATGAGCAAGCTTATATGGAGCTGAGCTATCTTTATTTGTATCGAAAACAAAACTTAGAAGAGGTAGCAGGGTACCTCACAGAAGTTCGAAAAATGATTGAAGCCTCAGATCATCCTGAAAAAAAGGAACTTTGGGTGAATTTTTATATTCCGCATTTGGAGGGCATGCTTTACCATCAACAAAAAAGATATCAGGATTCTATTTTAGCGTTTTCTTCTGCAATGGAATATGCCCCAACGGGGATTAAGCTCGATTTAGCAGAAATATATTTTTATTTAGGGCAAAATTACATTGCGCTGAATGAAAATCCCAAAGCGATAGAATTTTTTAAGAAAGCAGCTGGATTGGATAAGCTTGTACTTTATGCAGATGATTTAAAGCAATACACGTTGCCCCGGCGCGCAAAACCCAAGCGCAAGTAATTAAATAGCCCGCTGCAGCCCAAAGCCCCACACTTCTACTTTTTCATTGTAAAATTCGCCTCTGGGATCAAAGCCGCGGTAATAATGAAACAAAAGGCGAAAGGGCTCAGCATGTGTTCCATTGAACCGAAAGCCTGTCATATAGGCTTGGTTTACATTCCAGCTGTATTCTTCCCGACTTTGGAAATCGCCAGCAACAAATAAAGATACTTTGTCTGAAACAAGCGGTAAAAAGGCTTCGCCCCCCCATTGAAAGATAAAAAAGTTTTGGCCTTCATATTCTTTGGGATGACGTTGGGAGAAAATATTATGAAAACTAAAATAAGGCGTAAAATAAGTGTACTTTTTGGCTACAGCCCATTGAAGGTATTCTCGACTATAAGATTGTTTGGTTTTATCATTCAAGAGGCCATCGGCAAGGTGGGCGCTAATATGCCCTGCTAAAAACCGAAAAAACCAATCTCCATTTAAGTCCCATTCCAAATGGGCCCCAAACTTTGTGTCTGCGGTATCTAAATCAAATCCGCCGCCTTCTGCTTTCCGGTACCGCATGGACTCAAAAACCAAAAGGTCAACCCCCAGTTGTACAATTTCGGACGCTGTCATCCCCCGCGAAAGCGGGGGATCCACCTGAAGCTTTGCTTGGTACAGCGGAACCCGCGTTCCAATCTTTCCATATTGTTTATAATTATGATTAAACGAAATCCAACACTGCGTTTCCCAGGGATCTGCAATCATGGCTGGAAAAACATATTTTTCTTCGGGAAGCCATTTGTAGGTCCAGTTTTCTCCCGCGAAGCTGTTTGTCATTCCCGCGCTAAGCGCGAGAATCCAAAAAAGTGTGAGAATCAAAACAAAACGCATTTCCTTTTTTAACGTATCTTTCGCGAGAACACAATTTTTATTGACTTTCGTTTTTAAAACTCCGTATGCTGAGAAAAAGGTTCTTTCTTTCGAGTGTACGTATAACGAGGAGGCTTTATGAGGAGATATCAGAAGTTTATTGTTTTAATCATCGGATTTTTTTTGATTCAACCTGCGTATGCCAATGAATCGAAGGCATCCTACGCAGATCTTTTAGATAAAGGGCTAAATAGGTGGCAAAATGCTGATTTTTCAGACGCCTTGGATTATTATGGAGACGCCCTTAAAAAAGCCAAAACCAATTCAGAAAAATCCAAAGCCCGCCTGTATCGCGGCATTACTTTTTATCAAATGGCCCTTTGGGATAGTGCCATTGATGAGCTCCAAAAAGCCTTAAAACTCGACCAAGCGCAAAAAGGATACATTCATTATTATATGGGAGTCGCTTATTATGGTAAAAGATTCAAAAAAGAAGCCATTCACCACTTAGACTTGGCCTTAAAAGACAATCTTTCTCCCGGCTTAAACGAAAAAGCTAAAATTTTCTTAAAGCGCACCAAAGACTTACAGGTTAAAAAATTTAATCTCTTTTCAGCTTTGGGGTTTGGCTATAACAATAACGTGCCTTTAGATCGCATTACAGGAGAAAGCTCCGATACAACCGTTAAAGAAGATGTCGGAACGGGGATCAGTGCGATGCTAAAACCCACCTATACACTGCGCGCCTTTAAACGATCTACCTTTACCATCGATAATACCCTTTATGGTTTCCGTTATTTTAATCCCACACATCGGAAATTTGATGTGTGGAGTTATAGCTTGGTGACAGCTTTAAATTCCCCCTGGACGCTGGGCAATACAGGTGTGAAATTTAAACTTCCTTTTGAATATGGCATGGTCCATTCTGGGCGCACAAAAGGGGAAACGGTTTATGGAAAAAGAGTTTTAGAGCAAGTTTCCAATAAATATACGTTCAATCCCTCGATGCATCTTATTTATTCCCCTTCTTATGACATTAAGTTGGATGCCACGCTTGGATTCCACG
This sequence comes from Deltaproteobacteria bacterium RIFCSPHIGHO2_02_FULL_40_11, assembly GCA_001798105.1. GTDB lineage: Bacteria > Bdellovibrionota > JACOXK01 > 2-02-FULL-40-11 > 2-02-FULL-40-11 > 2-02-FULL-40-11. The sequence goes on along the minus strand of MGRI01000040.1, from coordinate 2,414 downwards.
ATTATAAATCAGGCTTAGGGGGAACAACTGGCCGAGATGGGGCTATGTATGGATTGGGCTTGGAAGAGGGATTTCACTTTTGGAAAATGGATTGGGCGGCGGGATATCACTTAAATCTCTTTAATGCGGATGGCATTAATTACGATTTAGAGCAACATCAATTTACGTTTAAAACAGGTTTTCCATTTTGGTATAAAACCAGAGCCAGTTTAAGTGCAGAGCTCATACGGTCTAAATACCCAGAACACCAAAATGCAAGAAGAGATTTTTATCAAGGCTATGGCATTACCCTTGTAAAAATCTTTCCAAACTTGGTGGGCTGTAGCATTAATTCCATGCTCAAAAGAAATACCGCAACGCCAAGTACAACGTCTTATAACGATGTTGTGATTAACACACAACTTTTCTATAACTTTTAGGGGGTAAGCAGATGAAACACAATCAATTTGGAAAAATTTCCATTCTCACCATGGTGGCGCTGATTATAACGATTTCGTTACCTGTTCTCTTATATAAACAATACAATACGTATAGCGCGTTGGTTCCCGCCGGAAAAGTGATTGAGGTTTCAGGCTTGGTAGAAGAACTCAAACTTACACGCGAAGCCAAAACGATTAAATTAAAACTGGATGACGCATTGTATTATGACGATTGGATTGTTACCGGCCCCAATAGTGCAACGCGTGTTGTCATTGAAGATAAAAGCATTGATTTTAAAGTGAGTTTTTTTGTGTTTGAAAACTCAACGTTAAAAGTCTCCAAAATGCTTGTCGATAAGAACAAAGGTAGAAAAATTGTCGCAGAGCATGGCAAAGGGATGATCCGTGCATTTGCAAAAGGGCTTAAAGGTGGAGATGAGGTTCAAATTAAATATCCGAATACCACAATTGGCATTCGAGGTACTGTGTATCAGGGGATGTATTATGAGGATGTGCGACAGAAGACAGTTGAGGGGGGGGAGGTTCACTTTTGGGTTTCACCGGCAGAAGGTGCAAAAGCTATTCTTCACTTGGCAGATGGGAGACAGATTGATATTACTGCAGCTGTGGAATGTAGGGTGAATACGCTGACCCAAGAGTTTCAGCTCAAACAAATCCCCACCGCAGATTTCGTAGCAGATAATGTAGAAAAGAAGGTGCCTCAAAAAGAAAAACCAACCACATCTAATCAATCCGCGGTAGATAAAGCTTCAACAGCTCCTTTAAAAGCACCCAATGCTGCAGAATCTGCTGCGATAGTCGAACTTGCGATTGCACAGGCAAGCGCAGAAGCGGCTCAATCTGCTGATGATTCTACCGAAAATTCAGAAAATACGGTGGAAGGCGGTGGCGGTGGCGCCGATCCTACAGAATAATTACTTTTAATGTTGTAAACTTGAAAAGATATGCATTTAGTTTTTGTATTTTCACTTTTTTCTTAAGCTTCTATATTCTGACAGCTTCTGATCGAGTGGATGTGTTAGATGGCTGGCTCAGGTATCAAAAAGCAAAATCTGTAATTTCGGGGCAGTCCTTTGTAAAAAATGTTCGGCAATATTCTTACTTTAAGTCATATACAGATGTTGAGTTGCAATCTCATGAAAAGTTTCCAGCAGCTCATTGGGGCCAAATTATAACTTTTATTCCCCTGGTCGTTTTTGGGAACATATTTCCAAAAGCATATAATGCCAGTTTTCTTTTTGGAAATTTTCTAAATTGTTTTTTTGCGGCAGGATTATGCCTTTTATTTTTTAAATTTCTTTTACTATTAGGGTATTCTAGAAAAATTTCTTTCATTACAACGCTTGCTTTGGCTTTCAGTTCCATGATGTGGGTGTATTCCAAATCGGTATTTGACAATATGCAGGCTGCCTTTTTTGTGTTTGCTACGTTTTATGTTTTTTATAAATTTATTCATACCAGGAGGCACCATTTTTTTTATTTAAGTATAGTTTTATTTTTATGTGCATGGTTTACACGTTTTACGGTTCTTGTTACATCCCCTCTTTGGGTTTATATGGGCTATTGGGCATATCAATCTAGCCCCACAGTGCAGGGTAAAAAACAATTTTTAAAGCATGTTTATGCTTTTTTATGCTTCTGTAGTACTGCTATTTTTATATTTTGGATTTATCTAGACCCTTTCGTTTTTGATGCTTTTTTTAAAACAATCGTTAGTGCTTTTGAAAAAAATACTTTTTGGAAGGCAATCACTGTTTTTTTAGTAAGCCCCACAAAAAGTATTTTTCTTTTTAATCCCCTACTTTTATTATCTTTGTTTTGGTTTTTCTTTTTTAAAAAGGTCCATTTTCAGATTTCTATTTGCATTGCTTTAATAAGCTTCAGTTATTTACTGGGGTATGCAATGTATCCAGCCTATGGAGGAGATCCTGCCTGGGGACCTAGGTATGTATTGCCAGTTATTCCTTTTGTGTT
>MGRI01000039.1:4942-13133 GCA_001798105.1 Deltaproteobacteria bacterium RIFCSPHIGHO2_02_FULL_40_11 | reverse complement strand
CATCCCCGCCACCCTTTGGGGGGAATAATATATTCCATGAAGGGTAAATAACTTCGAAGCTTTACGGCAAAAGCTGTATCGCCAATGGTTTCTCCAAGGAGCTTCGATGTTAAATAAAGTGCCGCGCCCATGAGCGCCCCTTGCTCTAAGGATTCTGCATCATTTTGATATTTGATCAGGGGATCTCTGGGATCCATGTGCTGGGAAAAACTTGTAACAGGTAACCCAATTTGCACAAAAATTAGGAATAAAAGAATGCCTTTGCTCAACAACACCTTCATAGGTGCTATGATCACAGCAAAAGTTGTGCCAAGTATTACATCGTAAGGGAGAGATGGATATGTCGAAGAAGCGTCCCGGAAGCGCATTTGGCTCGGTCACGCAGTGCAAATGCGCTGAGGGCCGCAGGCAGCGCCGCGCCGCTGGAGCGCGGCGACTGCCGGTTCTGAGACATATCCATCGCTCCCTTGCGGTGCAACACATGTAACTTTTACTCTGTACTATTTAACTTTTGTATAGCGAAACCAAAGATTCATGAGCAGCCCCTTGAGCGCAGTTGAAATAGAAATGGCCCACCAAATGGCCTCGATTCCCATTCCAAAATATTCAACCAAAATATAGGCTGCAGGATATCTCCCTAAGGTTAAGGGCACAGAAATATACATGTACGGACGTGTATTGCCCAACCCATTAAATCCACCTTCAAACACCATTTCCCATCCCAATAAAATTTCTAAATATCCAATTGTTCTTAAATACTTTGCGCCCTCTGTAATCACTTCTGGGTCATTTGAAATTAAAGAAATTAAAAATTCTGGCAGAAAAATAAATAGAAGACTGGCTGGAATTAAAATATAGGTAATGAGTCTTCTGCCTTGATAAGCCAGGACCTTCGCTCTTGTAATATTTGTTTTCCCCACCTCATGCCCCACCAACGTTTGAATGGCAGCTGAAAATCCCGCTGCCGTAAAATACGCAAAACTTTCAATGCGATGTCCAATGGTCATGCCTGCCAAAGGCGCCATCCCAAATTTTGTAATGAGTGACGTTAAAAGCGGATACACAAGCGTCCAAATTAAATGAACCGAGGCCGTGGGAATGCCAATGCTTAATATTTTTTTATAATAAGAAGTTCCAAAATATTTTTTAAGCCGAAATGTATCGATATACCCTTTACGTTTTAAAATATATAAACGAATCACCGTTCCAATCAAACGACACAAAAAAGAAGAAAAGGCGGCGCCAAAAGGTCCCCACGCTGGGAAGGGGCCCCAGCCAAAAATAAAAAATGGATCTAAAATAATATTTAAACATAAAACACAAACCAAAATAATCGTGGATGTTTTGGTGTCTTCAAAACCATAAAACACATAGGCCAAAAGAGAATCTAAATAAAAAAGAGGAAACGCAATCACAAAGACCAGGTAATAAGACATGGCAGCTTCAAACGTTTTTGGATGAAGCCCCATCCACTGAAACAAAGGCTCAGCCGTCCAAAACAAAATAAAGACACAACCCATCGAAATTCCTAAACTTAAAACAATCGATTGTCGGATCACTTCATAGGCAAGATGTTTTTGCTTGGCCCCCCTTTTTTGCGCAATCAGGGTCTGGCAGCCATAACAGGTAACACTCATAATGGAATACATGGCCCAAATTAAAAAACCAGCAGAAGCAATGCCTGCCACAGCATCTGTTCCAAGCCGGGCAATCCAAAAAATATCCGCCAATTCAAATAAGATCACACCCAAAAATCCAGCCATGACCGGAAATGCCAGCTTAAAAATTTTCTGATACGTCCTGGGGTATTTCACTTCAGATGGTTATCCACAAAATCACGCACAAAAGGCAAGATCTCTTTCCAGCTCGACATGTACACAATAAATCGATTGTTTTGCCGAATTTGATATTTCGTAGGTTTTTTTTGAACATAGTCAATAATCACATCTGGAGATACGGGGGTATCTTCGGCAAACGTAAAAACTGCTTTTTGATTTCCAAAATCAATGGCTTGAACACGCAATTTTTTTAGAAAAAATTTAATCGCCATCACATCAAAGAGGTTGTACACAGGCTCTGGAAGCCTTCCAAACCGGTCTTGCATTTCAGATTCAATTTCTTGAAGCTCGTCTTCAGACTGAAGCATGGAAAGATGCCTGTAAAACGTAAGTTTATCTCTGGGATCTGGCATATAATCTTCTGGAATAAAAGCTGGAAATCTTAAATTAATTTCAGGTTCAATGTCTTTGAGTTTTTGATTTCCTTTCAGTGCTTCCACCGTTTCTTCTAAAAGCTCTGAATACATTTCAAATCCAATCGCTTCAATTTCTCCAGACTGGTCCTTGCCTAAAATATTTCCTCCACCTCGAATTTCTAAATCGTGACTTGCCACTTTAAATCCAGCCCCCAGCTCTTGTGCCCCTTGAATCACTTGAAGTCTTTTTTTGGCATCTTGAGATAACTTTTTTTCTTCGGGAATAATTAAATAGGCGTACGCTCTTTCTTGAGATCTGCCCACCCGCCCGCGAAGTTGATACAATTGCGCCAACCCAAACTGATCCGCACGATCGATCAAAATGGTATTGGCCGAAGAAATATCAATGCCACTTCCAATAATGGTGGTACATACCAAGACATTAAATTCTTTATTGATAAATCGAAGCATCGCTTTTTCAATTTGAGATTCTGGCATTTGCCCATGTGCAAATTGAAATTTAGCTTCAGGCACCATTTTTTGAAGTCTCTCGGTAAGTTTTGCAATGGTTTTTACTTTATTATGGACAAAAAAGACCTGCCCCCCTCTCCGAATTTCTTTGAGAATCGCATCGCGAATGGTTTGTTCATCAAAATGAATCGTATGGGTTCGAATGCTCAGGCGATCTTGCGGGGGGGTATTCATAATACTAATGTCTCGAATGCCTAAAAATGCCATGTGCAAAGTTCTGGGAATGGGGGTAGCAGAAAGCGTTAGAACATCAATTGTTTTTTTCATTTTTTTTATTTTTTCTTTGTGCTTTACACCAAACCGTTGTTCTTCATCGATAATTAAAAGCCCCACGTCTCGAAATGAAACATCGTTGGATAAGAGGCGATGGGTTCCCACCACAATATCAATGTCGCCTTTCTTCACTTTTTCCAGAATGACCTTTTGTTCTTTTTTGCTTCGAAACCTGGAAAGCATTTCAACTTCGACAGGAAATTTTTCAAGTCGTTTTTGAAACACACGCAGGTGTTGATCCACCAAAAGGGTTGTGGGGGCCAAAATCGCAACCTGTTTTTGATCTTGTACAACTTTAAAAGCAGCGCGAATGGCAACTTCCGTCTTGCCATAGCCCACATCTCCACACACCAGGCGATCCATGGGTTTTTCCATACACAGGTCTTTTAAAACATCTTCAATGGCTTTGAGCTGATCCGTGGTTTCTTCATACGGAAAGGTGGCTTCCATTTCATGAAAATAACTATCGGGCGGTTGAAACGCATGCCCCTTTTGAAGTTTTCTGGCCGCATAAATTTCTAAAAGTTCATGGGCAATTTCTTCAATGGAACGTTTCACGCGCTTTTTTGTTTTTTGCCAAGTCAGGCCCCCCAGGCGATCGAGTCTTAATGTTTCTTTATTGCTTCCAACATAACGTTGCACCATATTGAGTCTGTGCACAGGTAAATACAATTTGTCTTGTAGCGCGTATTCAATACATAAAAAATCGCTTTCATAGCCCCCAATGGTTAATTTTTCTAATCCCAAATACCGCCCCACACCATTTTCGACATGAATAATGGGGTCATTCAAATTTAATTCAGCAAGGCTCGTTAAAAAGGGGGCTTTGATAGACTGTTTTGTTTCTTTCGAATGCCGCCGTTTTCCAAAAACATCTTCTTCGGCAAGGAAAACGATTTTTTCATCGTGAAAGACAAACCCTTTCGAAATCGCTCCCAAACACAAATGGATATCGATTTGGGCAATGGCTGTTTGCAACGACTCCACCCTTCTTAGTTTCAAATGGTAATGGCGAAAAAGTTCTTCGAATCTTTTCAATTGCGTCTGGGTGTGCGCTAAAAAATAAATTGAAAATCCCAGATCTCTCCAATTTTCTATTTTTTGGACCAAGGGTTTTAAAATTTCTAAACTTGTAATTTTTTTTTGCGCTAAAAGATACCGAAGATCATCATGTGTTTCGGTTTGAAAGTGTTCGGTGGGCAAAGTGTTTGAATCAATTTGAAGGGGCGAAAAGTTAATAAATTTTTGTGTTTCTATTTTTTCGAAAAATTCTTTCGGGCTCAGATACAAATCTGAAACGGGACTTACAATATGCCCCGATTGAAGGGCCTTGTCATGCGCACTGTGACAGGTTTTTTCAAACTCGATGGCATGACGTTCAATTTCAGAACGATCCATATAAAAAACATCAAATGTTCCAGGCAGGTAATCAAAAAGGGTGGAAACCTCTTCATAAAAAAGGGGTAGGCAAAATTCAACGCCGGGCGTTAAAATTTCGTGGTCCAGAGATTCAAAAACCTGTTCTCGTTTACTTTTTTCAATGCCCGCTTCATCTGCGATCGTTTTCATAAGATTTTTTGTGCGGTTGATCTCTACGGCATGAAATAAAATTTCTTGCACAGGCAAAATCGAAAAACTTAAAATATCTTTTTCAAGCGTTCTTTGCGTTGCGGGGTCAAATTTTCGAATCGTTTCTACCTCATCGCCTAAAAACTCCAATCGAAAGGGGGATTTTGTTAAGGGAGGATAAATATCGATTAAGCCTCCACGCACGCTAAAGGTTCCCACATCTTCAACGGTATTCACACGTGCATACCCGGCATTCATGAGCTTTTGAATCAACCCGTTATGCTCAACTTCTTGCCCTTTTTGAATTTGAAAGCAGTGATTTAAAAAAACCTCTTGGGGAATACATTTTTGAAGAACCGCTTCTATTGTGGAAATAATAATGGGGGTTTTGCCTTGTAAAAGATCATGAAAGATTTCTAATCGCCCAATGATTTCATTTGGATTTGGAGAAATGGCATCAAAGGGTGTGACATCCCACAAGGGGTAAACAGAAATTTCATTGGGATCCCCCTCAAAAAAGAACTGAAAATCCAAACACAGTTTTTCGGCAGCTTCTTGGGTATCTACCAAAACCAGCCATGTGTTTTTGGGAGACTTTCGCAGTTTGGATAATAAAAAGGCCGAGCTTGCCCCTTGAAGGCCGCTGATACATCGCCCTGACGTTGGATTCAATTGAGGCTTTACAAAAAACTGCATACTTATTTTTGATTGACTATGCCTTTGCCCCTCTATCATAATGGTTTTTATGATGAAAAACACACATTCTTTTCTTTTTATTTTGGCTACTCTTTTAACCTTTACGGCGTGCCCGAAGGCGCCGCAATCTGGACAATCACAAAGTGAATCGCAAACGACAAGCCAGGCGTGTGAGACACCCGATGATCCCCAAAAGATCGCGGCAGAAGTCTATGGAAAAACCATTACCGAAGGGGAACTCGAGCAAGCAATATCTACCGATCTGTATGAGCTTCGCAATAATATTTATCGCCTAAAAGAACGCCAACTCGATGAAATGATTGGGAAAATTGTTTTAGAAAAAGAAGCCGCCAGACTCAAACTTTCTGTCAACGAACTCATGGATAAAGAAGTAAAACGCAGATCTCAAAAAGTGACACAAAGAGATATCAATGATTTTTATGAAAAAAATAAGGATCATCTGAAAGGGACAAAAGACCAATTTAAAGATCGTATTCAAAGCTTTTTAGAAAGAGAACGCTTTAATGAGGCCTATCAAAAATATGTAGACCAATTGAAAAAAAGAGCGCGCGTCAAAACATATTTAGCAAAACCCGAACGCCCACGCGTGGAGCTTTCACTGACGCCTGCCCCGACAAAAGGAAAGGAAGATGCAAAAGTTAAAATTGTAGAATTTTCAGATTTTGAATGTCCTTTTTGTGGCGGTCTGATTGAAAAACTAGATAATGTTTTAAATAAATATAAAAGACATGTGAGCCTAACCTTTAAAGCCTATCCTTTAAGCATGCACAAAAATGCCCCGTTGGCACACCAAGCTTCGCTATGCGCGCATGATCAAGGAAAGTTTTGGCCTTATCATGACATCTTGTTTAAAAACCAAAAACAATTGGAACGCTCGCACTTGGAAGACCATGCCGGAAAACTAAAGTTAGATCTTCAAAAATTTAAACAATGCTTAGACTCTGGCGAAAAATTTGCAAAAGTTCAAAAAGAAATGCAAGAGGGCAATCAAGCCGGCGTTCGTTCCACCCCCACACTCTTTATCAATGGAAAAATCTTGGTGGGCAACGTCCCGCAGGAAGCCATTGAAGAAGTTGTGAATGAAGAACTACGCGGGAAGTAGGTGCTCCGTTCTGTCATTCTGAGCGTAAGTTCAAGCTGCTATCTTTGTTGTATCTAATTCCACCATGAAAGAAGCATTGGACGGATGATTTTCTAATTTTTCATAGAGATCAGAAATCTCTTTGGGAGATGCATCTAGATTGGATAATACAAAAAGACGAATATCTTTTTCTGTTGTCCAAGCCATCCCAGTTGTTTTTATCTTCGCTTTTTCCCATTTAATGACGCCTGCATGGGTAACATAAAAACGCTTTGCAAAAGATTGAAGTGTCATTTCAAAATATTGACGAATAAATTTTATTTCATTCCCTGTCAGTTTCGAATCTTTCCAACAAAGTTCTTCTAAAACGAGTTCTGCAAGGCGGTTATAATTGATCGCGGGCGTCCATTTTTCCCTTACTTTAATCATAGGGGTATTTAAAAGTTTAACTGGAAAACCAAACCCGTAATCAATAAATACTCTTTGAATTTTTCTTTTCATTTTTAATGACCCTCCTTTAACTTAATTCAATGGCCGTAATAATAAGCATATTGTTTTCATCAAATGAAACAATAATTCTTAAATCTCTCTTATCGATGGTTTTTCCCCGAACAGCATAATTCCAAGATTTAAATGCCATATCGAACTTGTCTTTTCTTTGTTCATGAAATCCATTTCGTAAAACATAAAGAACTTCTATCCGCGAAATCCATCTTTGCCTTTGTCGCAAACTGGCGTGCCGTGTATCTAAATATCTCCCCTGATCTAAACAATGCCCAACTTTACTCAGTAAATTTGGGGTCTTAGGGGGCCGCCTCATCTTAAAATTGTAACTCAGTTACAATTTTAAGTCAAGTAAGGAGCTTTGCCTAAACAATTGGAATAATTTTCTTTAAGATCGATTCAAAGCACTTAACTTCACTATTAAATATGCCAGGCCGGTTGGGCTCATTTAAGGCGGCGATAATAAGCCTAAAGTTTATAGCTCTAAGCATATATTGATCTCTATCCTGAGCATCAAGAATATCCATAAGTTCTAAAGGGGCGTCTTCCCAAGCAATGGCATCACATATGATAATAGCTTCTGCATAACGAATCGGTCTAAAAGCAGGTGAAAAATCAATGATGACGGGAATTTTGTTTTCAGTAAAAAGCGTATTGCCACATAGATCACTGTGAATAATTTGATTTTCACAGTTTATCTTCTCAAAAAAAGAAAATATCTTATTAATGTATTCGCCCATATTTCCATAAAACATATTTTTGAATGGGCTATTGCCCCACACGATACTGTCGGCATGAGAAAACCGATGCCTTTCTGGTTGAAGCTTTGCATTCCATGCAAACCTTTTTAACAATTCATGAAATTTTCTTGAGGCAGTTAATCTATCTTTCCAATTATTCTTTATGTGTTTTGATTCTATATAAGTAGTTGCGGCCCAATTTTCGATAACCCAGTTCCCACTTATTGATTTAATAGGTTTTGCGATTAAAATTTCGGGAGACGTAGGAATTTTATTCAGCAGTTCCGCACTCCAATTATATTCTTCAGAATTCAATATCTGCTTTACAACAATGTCCTCAAATCTATGGGCGTTCCCACTTCCACCCTCAAGTAGAACTCCGTCACTTTGAAGGTGGAATTCATTTTTAACATTCTCTGAAATTTTTGAAGATATTTTTCCAAAGCGCTGTATAAAAATTATGTCCCTGTTTTCTTCTTTTTAGCCAAAGAAACTAATTCCATTTCATAGTGTACTTTTTCTGTAACCCAATTCTTGAGTAATTTTTGATAGCTCTTTTCACCTCGTATTTGGGCCAAATAT
>MGRI01000039.1:598-4870 GCA_001798105.1 Deltaproteobacteria bacterium RIFCSPHIGHO2_02_FULL_40_11 | reverse complement strand
CTTTTTCCCAATTTTCTTTTTGAAGAGCTTCTTTTTTTAATTCTTCAAGTTCTTTTTTTGATGGTTGTTTCATACTTTACACCTCCCATCCTGTTATGACTCTGATTAAAGCCACCGATCCTAATGAAGACCTTACTTTTGTTTCCTCTTTCACAAAAAATATGAGTAACAACTTTCTTCCTGAATTAGTTTTTCCAATAAGCTTATAAGTCGGATATCGTCGTTCGGGCTTTTTCTTATTTCTAAATACCTCGTGTTCATTGTAAAAGCATTCTTCAGCTTCATTGGGTGTTATCGAGTGCCCCTGCAATTCATCAAGATTATGCTCATCCCATTCAAACTCAATCCACCTAAATTTAGAAATCTGTACCATGTCACACCTTAACTATATCATAACGTAGCTACAAGATCAATATATATAAACATAAATACTATATAAAAGTAGCTACAAATGTTCTTCTTAAGCTAGAGCTTCAATCTCATGCATACAGACAACGAGGGACACTTATTTTGAATGCCTGCTTTTTTGCACGCAAGATCAAACATCTGTCCAATTTGTTCGGCAAAGAGGCCTTGACCCTGCATCCGATGACCAAAACGGGGATCATTCAATTTACCGTCTCGCATCTCTCGAATGCGATTTAAAACTTTTTCTGACCGATCTGGAAAATGCTGACTGGTGTAAATAAGTTTTTCAAAACGATTGGGCGGATTGTAGGAAGTACCTCGGGTCAAGTCCCCAGTTCCCAAGAATGAAGATATTTTTCTTGCTCTGAGGTTAAGGTGTCAATTTTAACTCCCATCGCTTGGAGTTTCAGGCGAGCAATATTTCGATCAATATCCTCTGGAACAGAATACACTTTATTTTGAAGACTTGGACGGTTTTTCACCAAGTACTCAATGCAAAGAGCCTGATTGGCAAAACTCATGTCCATCACACTGGCCGGATGTCCTTCGGCCACACTTAAATTCACAAGCCGTCCTTCGGCCAAAACATAAATTCTTTTGCCACTGGAAAGTGTATATTCTTCGACAAACTCTTTGACCTCTTTTTTACTTTTGGCTAGACGTCCCAGTTTTTCCAACTCTAACTCCACATTAAAATGGCCCGAATTAGAAACAATCGCTCCATCTTTCATGCGTTCAAAATGTTCGGTCCGAATGACATTGACATCTCCTGTAACGGTACAGAAAACATCTCCAAGAGGTGCCGCTTCGTCAATAGGCATCACTTGATACCCATCCATCACGGCTTCCAAGGCACTTAAAGGATTAATTTCTGTGACAATCACTCTGGCCCCCATGCCTCTGGCCCGCATTGCCAATCCTCTCCCGCACCAGCCATAACCACTCACCACAAACACCGAACCGGCCATCAGTTTATTCGTAGCTCGAATAATGCCATCGAGCGTGCTTTGGCCTGTTCCATAGCGATTATCAAAAAAATGTTTGGTCTTTGCATCATTGACCGCAATGATGGGATATTGAAGCACACCTTTTTCAGACATGCTTCTTAGCCGAATGACACCAGTGGTTGTTTCTTCTGTCCCTCCCAAAATATCTCCAATCAACCCTGTTTTTTTGGTGTGAAGAACTGAAACCAAATCTGCCCCATCATCCATCGTTATGGTGGGCTTGGCATCCAAAACAGAATGGATGTGTCCGTAGTACGTATCTTTATTTTCTCCTTTAATAGCAAAGACAGAAATTTCATCGTGTTTGGCCAAAGAAGCGGCCGCATCATCTTGCGTACTCAGAGGATTTGAGGCACATAGCAAAACTTGGGCTCCACCCGCTTTCAATGTTCGCATGAGATTTGCCGTTTCGGTTGTTACATGAAGACAGGCTGCAATTCGAAGACCGGAAAGTGGCTTTTTCTTGGTAAAAGAATCTCGAATGGAGCGAAGAACGGGCATATCTTTTTCAGCCCAGTCAATTCTTTGCTTTCCTTTGTCGGCCAGACTTAGATCTTTAATATCGTAAGTCATGACTAACTTACTAGTCTTTGGAGATCTTTGACTTTGTCTGTTCTTTCCCATGTAAATTCAGGCTCCGTTCGTCCGAAGTGACCAAAACTTGCTGTTTTCTTATAGATCGGACGAAGGAGATCTAAAGAACGAATGATGCCTTTGGGTTTTAAATCAAAAATTTCTCGAATGGCTTCTTCAAGTTTTCCGACAGAAACTTTCGCTGTCCCAAAATCATTGACCAAAACAGAAACTGGATCCGCTACTCCAATCGCATAAGCCAATTGAACCAAACATTTGTCTGCGAGACCCGCAGCCACCACATTTTTAGCAATGTAGCGCGCCATGTAAGCTGCCGAACGATCGACTTTGCTGGGATCTTTTCCTGAAAAAGCGCCACCCCCATGACCGCCATGTCCGCCATAGGTATCGACGATAATCTTTCGACCCGTCACTCCTGTATCTCCTCTGGGCCCTCCAACGACAAAACGGCCTGTTGGATTTACAAAAATTTTGGTTTTGGAATCAAGATATTCTGCGGGGATAGATTTTTTAATGACTTCTTCCGTAATACCTTCTCGAATCGTTTCATATTTGACATCCGGACTGTGTTGAGAAGAAACCACAACGGTATCCACTCGAACAGGCTTATCCTCTTCATATTCGATCGTAACTTGAGATTTTCCATCGGGTCTTAAATACGGAAGCTTCCCACTGCGACGAGCTTTACTTAAAGCCCGCGTGAGGTAATGCGCATAGAGAATCGACATGGGCATTTGAACATTGGTCTCATTACATGCGTAGCCAAACATCATACCCTGATCGCCCGCGCCTTGTTCTTTATAAAGTCCTTCGCCTTCGGTCACCCCTTGAGAAATATCAGGAGATTGTTTGCCAATGGCCGTCACCACAGAGCAGGTTTCCCAATCAAATCCCATATCACTACTTGTATATCCAATCTCTTTAATGGTTTCTCGAGCCACTTCAGGCACATTAACAAACGCTTTGGAGGTAACTTCTCCCGCTACCATCACAACCCCTGTGGCTGCTAGCGTTTCGCAGGCCACACGCGAATTTTTGTCTTGCGCTATATAGGCATCTAGAACGGCATCTGAAACTTGATCACATAATTTATCCGGATGTCCTTCTGTCACAGACTCTGAAGTAAACAACACACGTCTTTTTGGCATATGTTCTCCTCTCTTTTTTAATACAACTTTAGAAAAGCTAACTTTGGCTCAAATTTATGTCAAGGAAAAATCTATTTAAGCTCAAAATCCTTGGCATAGGGATTGCATATACTTAGCACTCATGTGTCCGCATACCCCATTAAAAGATTTTTACACAGACGAAGAACTCAAAACCATTAAAGAAAAATGGCTGGAAGAAAAAAAACGAATTGACGAAGAATGTAAGGGCTTCTATCCTCGAGATCTTGATCAAGAATATAAACGCCATCTCAGTAATAAGCGTCTACAAAAATTATTTGGTCATGCTGCTTATTTAATGCGTGGTCTTCGAGAAGGGGATATATTTATTTATCCCAATGAAGAAGGGATTATTAATAAAGTTTATTGGGAGGTCTTAAAAAATGGATACTTCACAGCTTCAAAAACATACGAGAAAAAAATCAGCAACTGGCTTGCCAATGCAGTTAAAAGACAAACCTATCGAAGGTATCGAAAGTAAAGACAGTCTTTACGGAATTCGAAATGCGGCAAAAGAGTTACAGAAAAAGAAACCAAAGTTGTTATTACATGAAGTTATGGATATGACATGGCAAAATTACACAGCAAAATCTGCTCTAAAGATACATATAGAAAATTTAAAAAAAATTAAACCTGTAAAAATACCCGGCACATTAACGATGATGCCATCTTTTGATTATGATAATGATCATGTTCAAATTTGGATTAATGAACGTCTTGTTCAACTTAGAAAAAAAGGGCTAAAGTTAACCTATCAAGGATTTCTTAAGATGATTGCAGAAAAAATTGAGTGTTATAAAGGGGAACCCCTCCATATTAGAGATGAGAAACATCTTTTAATCTTTGATGGTAAAATTATCGCTCAAGCTCCTGATTTATGGGATCTTGAAGAAAAAAAATCATCAAATCGCTTTAAAAATATTTAAAGCAAAAATTACACAGAAACGATAAGAAGATCAGGAACGCCTACTTCCCCATATCGCGGTGCTTGAGGTCGAGGGAGATGGCTTTGGAAGAAAGGTGTTCTTTGAGTTTGGCGGCAATCGCAACCGAACGATGGCGCCCCCCCGTGCAGCCAATGGCAATCGTAAGATAGG
>MGRI01000039.1:0-500 GCA_001798105.1 Deltaproteobacteria bacterium RIFCSPHIGHO2_02_FULL_40_11 | reverse complement strand
ACAATCTCAGGAGATTCTCCGGTTAAATCCTTCAGCCGATCGACAAAAAAAGGATTAGGAAGACACCGCACATCGATCACAAGATCCGCATCGGATGGGATTCCATAGTTATACCCAAAGGAATACAAAGACACTTGCATCTCTTGGCCTATCTCAGCTTTCTTAAAGGTTTTAAGGATAAAGGCTCTGAGCTGATGCACATTGAGATCCGAAGTATCGACAGTAAAATCGGCTAATTTTCGAATCGGGGCCAAAAGTTTCTTCTCTTCTCGAATGGCCTCTTGAATCGAAAGATTTCCAGGCCATGGGTGTTTTCGACGTGTAGCTTGAAAACGCCTCAGCACGATCTCCTCAGAGGCTTCCAGAAATAAAATATCTACGCTGTGGCCTTGATCTTTTAATTTTTTGACATCTAAAAAATGCGTATCCTTCAAATCACGTGAACGCAAATCCATCATCACTGCAATTTTAGAAATTTCTTCCTGGGAACTGCGGGAAAG
>MGRI01000038.1:7896-8343 GCA_001798105.1 Deltaproteobacteria bacterium RIFCSPHIGHO2_02_FULL_40_11 | reverse complement strand
CTATGCTCAAAAAGCTTTAAAACCCATCGAGGGATTGAGAAAAAGGCTTTTTAAGGAAATGAAAGGACGCGAGAAAAAAGAAGATCAGTCGGTGCCTGTCCAAATTGACAATTATTTTTATTATGTCCGTTACGAGGAAAAAAGCGAATATCCCATTGTGGCGCGGAAAAAAGAAAATTTAAAAACCAAAGAGGAAATTATTTTAGATGCAAACCTTTTGGCTAAGGACCAGGCTTTTTTCCAATTGGGCCATTATGAAGTGAGTCCAGACCATCAGGTTTTAGCCTATGCCACAGATCTCATTGGGCGTCGCATTTATACGATTTATTTTAAGGATTTAAATACGGGGAAACTTTTAGATCAAAAAATTGAAAATGTAACAGCCAATTTTGTATGGGCAGAAGATCACAAGACGCTTTTATTTACAGAGCAGAATAAAAAAACACT
>MGRI01000038.1:4948-7889 GCA_001798105.1 Deltaproteobacteria bacterium RIFCSPHIGHO2_02_FULL_40_11 | reverse complement strand
GAAAAAGTTTATCGCTTCAATTTTAGAACAGGTGAAAAGCATCTCGTTTACCATGAAAAAGATGAAAAGTATTATGCAGGTATTTCAAAAACAAAGTCCAAAAAATACCTTTTGATTGAGATTGGTTCCAAAGAAAGCTCGGAAATGCGTTATATGCCTGCCAATGCTCCTGAAAAAAAGCCGAAATTATTTCAGCGCAGACAAGCCAAACATGAATATGATGTGTTTCATGCGGGAGATCACTTTGTGATCCATTCCAACTTGAAGGCAAAAAATTTCAAGCTATTTCGAACCCCTGATGAACAAAAAACAAATATTGCCTCTTGGAAAACCCTCATTGAACACCGGCCGGATGTTTTGCTTTCAAGCTTAAGTGTGTTTGAAAAATACATGTCTTTATCCATTCGAACCCAAGGGATTAAGGAAATTGAACTTTATGACCGAGTCACAAAAAAACGTTGGATCATGGAACAACCCGAGAAAAGCCATGTCGTGTATATTGAATCCAATCCTAACTACCAATCGCATCAACTGCGCTATGTCTACGCGTCGATGACGACGCCTACCACGATAGTTGATTACGATGTTTTTAAAAAAACGAAAGAAGTCAAAAAAGTAAAAGAAATTCTGGGTGGATTTGAGGCCAAAAATTATGAATCTAGGAGAATCGTTGCAAAAGCGAAAGATGGCACGGAAATCCCTATTTCACTGATGTATCGAAAAGATGCACAGCATAAAAAACCGAAGCCTTTGTTACTGTATGGATATGGCTCCTATGGCGCGAGCATGGAACCTTGGTTTAGTTCCACACGACTTAGCCTGGTGGATCGTGGATTTATATTTGCCATAGCGCATATTCGAGGAGGCTCAGAAATGGGACGGCACTGGTATGAAAATGGAAAATTTTTAAAAAAGAGAAATACATTTACAGACTTTATTGCGTGTGCTGAGTTTCTGATTGAAGAGAAATATACAAGTCCAAAACACCTGTATGCGATGGGAGGCAGCGCGGGCGGACTTTTGATGGGCGCTATTATCAATATGCAACCTGATTTATTTCAGGGGGTTGTAACTCAGGTTCCCTTTGTCGATGTGCTGACGACCATGCTCGATGACACCATTCCGCTCACCACGTTTGAATACGAAGAGTGGGGCAATCCCAATCAAAAGGCGTATTATGATTACATAAAATCTTACTCACCATATGACAATGTAAAGACACAAGCCTATCCACATCTTTTGGTTTCGACAGGCTTGCATGATTCACAGGTTCAGTACTGGGAACCGGCAAAATGGGTTGCCAAGCTTCGCGCCACCAAAACAGACAACCATCTTTTGGTGTTTGATATCAACCTTGATGCAGGACACGGGGGAAAATCTGGCCGTTTTAAAAGCCTAGAAGACACCGCCCGTGACTATGCCTTTTTGCTATATTTGGAAGAAATCCGGCGGTAGTGGAAGTAAAAGCGGAGCTAAAAACGACGGCCTCTTGAACGAAAGCGGTGGCGTCTTCCTCTGTGAGGAGGTTGGGCTGCACCTTTTCGGAATTGTTCTTCTTTAGCGTTTTCATGCACGCCCCTGGGAATCGAGTGTTTGATCAAACGTTCAATATCGCGCACCCCTTGCCCCTGATCGGGCGTAGCAAACGTAATGGCTCTGCCCTTTTGTCCTGCCCTGCCTGTTCGGCCAATGCGATGCACATAATTTTCAATTTCATCTGGAAGGTCATAATTAATGACCACTTCAATATCTTTCACATCAAGCCCCCGGGCAGCGACATCTGTTGCGACCAGAATGCGATAACGTCCCTTCTTAAAACCTTCAATGGCGTTTTTTCTTTGTCCCATGGTTCGATTGGAATGAATTTCTACGGCAGCATGTCCAACCTGCTGGAGATAGTGTGTTATTTTTTTCGTATTATGTTTGGTTCGAATAAAAATTAAAACAGACCCTGCATAGGTTTTAAGAAGCGCACGAAGCAAGCTTTTTTTATTTTCATTTGCGACGATAAAAAGCTCTTGAGTCGTCTCTTTCAGTGTCATTGCGGGCCTAGCAACCTCAACACGCGTGGGTGCTTTCATGTATTGTTTGGAAAGTTTTATGATATTTTCAGGCATCGTTGCAGAAAAAAGTGCTGTCTGACGCTGCTGAGGAAGACGCTGAATAATACGACTGACCTGTGGCGCAAATCCCATATCGAGCATTCGATCAGCCTCGTCTAAAATAAAAATATTTACCCTGTCTAACTGAACCGTTCGTCGCTCGATGTGATCAATCAGTCTGCCTGGCGTTGCAATAATGACCTGCGGTTTCCTGCGGAGTTGCGAAATTTGATTCCCCATTCTGAGCCCCCCCACCAAAACAGAACTTTTCATCTGAAAGGGATGCAAAATATCCTGAAAAACTTCGTCAATCTGCAGGCAAAGATCTCGGGTCGGCGCAAGTACCAACGCTTGCCCCCCGGATTGAATCAAAAGTTGGACAATTGGAATACCAAAGGCCAAGGTTTTGCCTGTTCCGGTTTGTGCAATGGCAACAACATCTTTCCCTTCCATAATCACTGGAATGGCCGAATGCTGCACGGGTGTAGGCGATGTCAGCTTCAAGCTTTCAATCACTTGAAGCATTTTGGGTACAATCCCAAGATTGTGAAATGTTTGGTTTTCTCTATCCATGAATTATGACTTCGGGGAGGAAGTAGCGCACTTATAGCATCAATCCATCCATTACACAATAGGGGTCTTGTCTTGCAATAATCATTCATCAAGAGTAAAAGGGGCAAGATGAAATTCTATCGTTTAGTCATTAGCACTCTTATCGTATGCCTGCTTCATGCTTCCTCTTTTGCTTCTCAGTACACACCCGACATTTTAGAGGCTGTGCTTAAAAAGGTAATCGATACCACCCAAGAAGGAGCGCAACCAGTTATTATTTTCGATTT
>MGRI01000038.1:0-4922 GCA_001798105.1 Deltaproteobacteria bacterium RIFCSPHIGHO2_02_FULL_40_11 | reverse complement strand
ATCGAAGTCTTAGAGTTTTAAAAGATTTTATTTCGGAAAAAACAACTCAAAAAAAATTCCCAAAAGAAGTCGACAAACTGAAAAATATACACCTATCGGATATTCATTATCGTCTCGAAGACACCTTAAAAGAAAGGGGGATTCGAAATAAAACCTTTATCAAAGAAGCTAAAAAGTTTTGGCAACTGCGTTTTTATTCCAGTGACTACTGTCAAAGCGATGAACCCCTGCCTGGGGCTGTGCCTTATGTACAATCACTTTATGAAAATGGTGCCGCAATTGTCTATCTTACAGGACGCGATATGCCACGCATGGAACTTGGCACAAAAAAGAATCTTCAATTATACGAATTCCCGCTCGATACAGAGGGCGTTACTTTAATCATGAAACCTACATGGAAAATGGGTAATTTAGCATTTAAAAAAAGAGCCTTTGATGACATTGCACAACTTGGAACAGTGGTTGCGGCATTTGAAAATGAACCCGAAAATATCAATGCGCTTCAAGACCGGTTTTCTGAAGGCATTATGGTTTTTATAGATAGTGCGCATTCCCCCAAACCAGACGTTCCCAATCCTGGGATTTTTTGGATTAAAGATTACCAATAAAAAGGAGTTAAACCGATGCCATCCTTCGATATTGTATGTAAAATTGATCAACAAGAACTGGATAATGCTTTAAATCAAGCACGCAAAGAAATTGCACAACGCTACGATTTAAAAAATACAAAAAGTGAAATTGTCTTAGAAGAAAAACAAATTCTGCTCAACGCCCCCAATGACTTTGTTTTAAAAGCGGTTTTAGATGTCCTTCAATCCAAGCTTGTCAAAAGAGGGATTTCTTTAAAGGTCTTTGACATTCAACCCCCTGAAGCTGCACTCATGGGTAGAATGAAACAGGTTTTAAAAATTCAAGAAGGCATCCCCTCTGAAAAAGCAAAAAATATTGTTAAATCTGTGAAAGATCTAAAATTAAAGATCCAATGCCAAATTCAAGGGGACCAAGTTCGCGTCACCAGTAAAAAAATTGATGAGCTACAATCTGTCATTCAATTTTTAAAACAAAACGATCACGGCATTCACATGGATTTTGTCAATATGAAACGCGATTAAGTCTGTAATTCCAAAACAATGGGGCAATGGTCAGAGCCCAAAACCTCTGGCAAAATTTCAGACTTTTTGACTTTTGGAAGTAAATTTGGGGAAATACAAAAATAATCAATCCGCCATCCAATATTATTTTCCCTCACACCTGGCCGATAGCTCCACCATGTATAATGACCTGGGCTTTTATTAAAATGACGAAAGGTGTCAATATGGCCGGCCTTTAAAAACTTGGTCATCCACTTTCTTTCTGGCTCTGTAAACCCGGAATTATTTTCATTGGATTTCGGATTTTTTAAATCAATCGGCTCATGGGCAACATTATAATCTCCACAAATAATGACCTTCTTTTTTTGTTTTTGAAGTTTTTGACTCAACTTTAACAGTTCATCTGAAAAATTTAATTTATACGGCACTCTTCCTAAATCTCTCTGTCCATTCGGAAAATAGGCATTCATCAAGATAAAATCTTTATATTCTGTAATGAGCACCCTCCCTTCTGCATCAAATTGTGAAATCCCTAATCCCAATTGCACATTTTTGGGTTTCAGTTTGGTATACGTTGCCACGCCTGAATATCCCTTTTTTTGCGCGGGATGAAAATGGGCCTCATAGCCAGGGAAAACACGAAGCTCGGGCGTCAATTGTCCCGGATGTGCTTTGATTTCTTGTAAGCATAAAATATCTGGGGAAAACTTTTTACACCATTCCAAAAGTCCTTTTTTGGCAACCGCTCGCAAACCGTTTACATTCCAAGAAACTATCTTTAATGCTTTCGAATTCATACTTTACTTGTTTGTATAGAAATACTTGTTCTTTACAACGATTTTATTTTAAGATACATGACTGTTTTATTTAAGGAGCGCAGATGCCAAGAAATCATATGGAACTCGATCAGATTGATACATTATCCGTTCTATCGGAAGATGGATCTATTGATAAATCCCAACTTCCAAAACTTTCCAAAGAAGAACTTCTAAAATCATATCGTTTTTTGGTGCTTACACGCCGCACAGACGAACAAGCCCTTCGCTATCAACGTCAAGGTCGAATTGGAACTTTTGCCCCCAGCACAGGGCAAGAAGCCAGCCAAATTGGGTCTGCCATGGCCATTTCAAAAGAAGATTGGTTTATTCCTTCTTTTCGAGAACTGGGCGTAGCATTGTGTCGCGGCATGTCGATTCGAGATTATTTTCTTTTTATTATGGGCTTTGAAGAAGCCAATCAGGGATTGAAGGGCACAAATAATATGCCTGTGAGCGTTCCTGTAGGCTCTCAATGTGCATTTACCCCTGGCATTGCCTGGGGCATTAAATTAGACAAAAAGAAAGCGGCTGCAGTTGTTTATTTTGGAGATGGCGCCACCTCTGAAGGCGATTTTCATGAAGGTTTAAATTTTTGTGGCGCTTTAAATTTGCCTGCTGTTTATCTTTGTCAAAATAATCAATGGGCGATTTCAACGCCGAGATCACAACAAACTGCGGCAAAAAGCATTGCACAAAAGGCAATTGCTTATGGTGTCTGCGGCATTCAAGTCGATGGAAACGATTTTTTTGCAGTTTACAAAGCCACAAAAGAAGCTTTGGATCGCGCAAAAAAAGGCGAAGGCCCGACCCTGATTGAATGTGTCACGTACAGGCTGAGCGTACATACCACAGCAGACGATCCCACCGTGTATCGCGCCAAAGAAGAGGAAGAAGCTTGGCAGAAAAAAGATCCCATTGAACGCCTCCGAAAGTATTTAGAAAAAGAAAAACTTTGGGACAGCTCGCACCAAGAAAAATTAGAAGAAGACATCAAAGCAGAAATTAAAAAAGGATACGAAGAAGCTGAACAATTTAGAAATTCCATCCCAGATCCTTTGAAATTTTTTGATCATCAATATGAAACAATCCCTCCCTATTTGGCCTGGCAAAAATCAATGGCAAAAGAAAAAATTCAGGGACGAAATGTCATTAAGGGCGCTACCGAAGGCTACAAAGGACCTGGGGGTGCCGCAGCAGTGGGCGAATTAGAGGAGGCTGGGGACGAATGAGTACAAAAAAACTCACTATGGTTGAAGCACTCAACCTTGCACTGCGTGAAGAATTGCAACGTGATAAAAATGTGATGATTTTTGGAGAAGATGTTGGCATCGATGGTGGCGTTTTTCGCGTTACAAAAGGCCTCATCCAAGAATTCGGGAAAGAAAGAGTCATCGATACCCCACTTGCAGAGGCCTGTATTATTGGCTCGGCATTCGGCTTAGCTGTATATGGCAAGCGCCCCGTTTGTGAGATTCAATTTAGTGGATTTATGTATGAAGGATTTCATCAAATTGAATCCCACGTAGCCCGTATTCGTGCTCGAACCTATGGCGCTTTACAAGCCCCCATGGTGATTCGTGCCCCTTATAGTGGCGGCATTAAAGCCTTAGAACATCATTCTGAGTCAAAAGAAATGTATTATGTGCATACGCCAGGCTTGGTGGTCATTATCCCTTCCGGTCCTAAAAATGCGAGAAGTTTGATGAAAGCAGCCATTCGTGCCAATGATCCTGTTATTTTTTTAGAACCAAAATCCGTTTATCGCGCATTTAGAGAAGAAATTGATCTAGATCAAGATGATGTCGCTGAAATTGGAAAAGCACAAATTGTTAGACCCGGGTCTCAAGTGACTGTTGTGACTTATGGTGCCATGCTCTATCAAACCAAAAAAGCCATTCAAAAAGGAATTGAGGCTCACAATTGGGATCCAGAAGTGATTGATCTTCAAACACTTTCTCCAATGGACACACAAACAATTATTGAGAGCGTAAAAAAAACAGGACGCTGTGTGATTGTCCACGAGGCGCACAGAACAGGTGGCATTGCAGCAGAAATCATAGCACGCGTCATGGAATCTGCTTTCCTTTCCCTTCAAGCGCCGATTGAGCGCGTCACAGGATGGGATACACAAGTTCCTTATTTCGCCAGAGAAAATGTTTATATTCCAGATCCTCAATCCATCGAAAATGCAATTCAAAAAGTGCTCAATTTTTAATTAAAAATTTTTTCAAAAAAAGAGTGGAAAATTCTTTGCATATCGAGCGTGGTGTGTTATTCCATTTTATATGAGCATAAAAGAATTTGTTAAAAAACATTATCGTCACTTTAACGCAGCTGTCATACGTGACGCATCAGAAGCCTATATTCAGCACTTAGAAAAAGGTGGGAAAATGTTTCTCACCATGGGGGGTGCGATGAGTACAGGAGAATTGGGCTTATCGCTTGCAGAGATGATTCGTCAAAATAAAGTTCATGGCATTTCTTGTACCGGTGCGAATTTGGAAGAAGACATTTTTAATTTGGTGGCACACGAACATTATCAGCGTATTCCAAATTATCGAGATCTCACCCCTCAACAAGAAGAAGAGCTTTTAAAGAAAAATTTAAATCGTGTCACTGACACTTGTATTCCTGAACACGAAGCTATGCGACGAATCGAAGGCGAACTTCAAAAACTCTGGTATAAAGCAGACGCTGAAAATAAACGCTACTTTCCTTATGAGTATATTTATGAACTGATTCGAACTGGGGCTTTGGAAAAGTATTACCAAATTGACCCAAAAGATTCCTGGGTCATTGCTGCGTGTGAAAAAAATCTTTCGATTTTTACGCCTGGCTGGGAAGATTCAACGACAGGGAATTTCTTTGTGGCACAAAATATCAGAGGAAAAATCAAAAATATTGGCATCGTGAAATCCGGCGCGGAACAAATGCAAAGTTTAGTCACCTGGTATTTAGAAACATCCCAAAATGCCTCTATTGGTTTTTTTCAAATTGCAGGGGGAATTGCAGG
>MGRI01000037.1:44098-48220 GCA_001798105.1 Deltaproteobacteria bacterium RIFCSPHIGHO2_02_FULL_40_11 | reverse complement strand
TCATGGTAACTGTGCCCATTCACCGTGACCAATTGATCCACTTCTTCTTTGACAACTTCTCCCCCATAATTCACACAAAAAGTTCTCGCACGTAAATCTGTTTTTGGGGTTCTGGCAACCAATTTAGGTTCATACACCACATCACAAATTTCTTTCATCACCCAATTGGGCATTTCAACACGAACCCCCACATCGACTTGGTTATTCACGAGCTCCAATCCCAGATCACCTGCAATTTTTCTGAAAAATTTCATGCCTCTGCGTCCGGGTGCGACCACACAGTATTTGGCTTTGGCTGTAAATTCATTGATTTTATCCAGATCTTTGACATGAACTTCAAATCCATCTTGAACGGGATCGACCTGAACCACCTCATGGTTAAATCGTAAATCCACGCGGTTTTCCATATAGGTCAGCATGTTATTTAAAATATCGAAGTTATGATCGGTCCCCAAATGACGAATGCGGGCCGATAATAAATGTAGTCCACATCGGGCAGCACGCACTTTGATATCAGAAATTTTGACTTCATCATCGCCATACACGCGAATATCTTGTGTGTCTGAAAACCGCATGAAGGTATCGTCTACATTTTTCATGAGCTGATTAAATAAGTTCATGTCGTGAATATATTCTTGAAGGTTTCCGCCGTATTCGCGGTCGGTTGAAAAGACAAGCTTTCCATCGGAAAAACTGCCTGCCCCGCCCCAACCTTCCATGAGGTCCATTCCCTTTTTACGGTCACGGGCTTTCAAGGTTTTACCTTTATCTAATAGCAAAACTTTTAAGTTTGGATTTTGATCGGTTAAATACATGGAGGCAAAGATGCCACTGGCTCCCGCCCCAATTACAATCACATCAAAGGTATTGGACATAACAACGACTCCTTCAAAACGTCCCCAAGTGAACCATAAAATATCTGCTGTTGCAAGAAATTCAGTTGAAGACTTGGAAACAAATTTGCTATGCTCAAAGAACCTAAAGGAGGATAGCATGTTTAAAAATAAATGGTGTTGTTACGGTCCAGAGTGGGCCGGTTTGGTTTTAAGACTTTTTATTGGTTTTTCGTTTGTCATGCATGGCTCACAAAAAGTTCTGGGAGCTTTTGGTGGGATGGGGATTTCTGGATTTAGCGGATTTTTAACGCAACTTGGCGTTCCGATGCCCGGACTCATGGCCTACGTTGCCGCCTATGTTGAATTCATCGGTGGCATTTGCCTTATTTTAGGGCTTGGCACATGTGTTTTTTCCGCTCTCATTGGCGTGAATATGTTGGTTGCCATTTTTCTCGTACATTGGAAAAATGGATTTTTTGCAGCCAATGGCGGGTTTGAACTCCCGTTTGCATTCTTAGGCGGATGCTTGGCGCTCATGTGTTTGGGATGCCATAAATGGGGCTTAGACTGCCTGATTCGCGCAAAATACTGTAAAACGGACACCACAGAAGGATCTTGCTGTAGTTAAAAAAGGGGTCACTTCCAAAATCTTAAGTCGGAACTTGTCGCTTGTGAGATGAGTCCACGGTCTTCTAATTCTAAAAGACTCGAATTTAAAGACCATTGGTTTTTGGGATACCGAAGCTCAAAGGCATTGGCCACGCGCTGAAATCCTTTTTTTGAAATCCGCTTCTTTTCATATAAAATGGCTGCCGTTTGAATGTAATTTCGGGTTGGAATAACGCGTGGGAATTGTTTAAAAACATGTAAATCCGTATGCCGAATCATATAAATAAAAATATGATTTACAATAGGCTGTTTCGAAAAATCATTCTCTGTTAAAAATTTTCGAGCTTCTTTTAAGATGGCCTTCCTTAAAATATTTTTTACACCTTGCGTTTTCAGCGTTTCTTCAAGATGATTTAAGTCCATTTTCCCTTCAATCATATCTGCATAGAGTGAATACACGTGGGCATCGTATTCAAAATCATCTCCAAATAAGGTCTCTGTTGCTCCTTTTGGCATGAGTTGTCTGTGAACCAATAAACTTAAAAGTTTATATGCAAAATTATTTTTTAAAGGCAAAACCCGGTAGAACTTCCAAAAACGAACATAGTCTTTGAGCGTAATGCCATCATGTTGCACCCCATCGACCAAAAATTTTCCTTCCAGAATTTTTTTAAGCCACACGGGACTTGCAGAAATAAAATAAATGGGGTGAATGCCAATTTCTGTTTCCACGCCTCTTCTTAATTCCAATAAAAGTTCTGTTGTCCCGGGAATAGATTTTTTATCGATCGAAGCTTCAAAAAAAATCTTTAAAAGGCCCCAAATCGATTCAAATTCTGTATTTAAATAGGTTTTATCCACATCCCAAAGATAGATTTCACCTTGATAATCTTTGGGTAAGGTTCGATAGAGAAATGTCTTCATAAGAGATATTCAGGGATGGGATATTTGTGAATGAGGGCATGCGTTTGATCTGAATAACGCAGGTCTCGCTCTTCCCCTTCGTATTTAATACGCGCTTGCATCAAGGTTTTGATTTCTTCTTGCGGCAAGGCATTTTCATATAGAATGCGATACATGGCTTGGGTAATCGGCATAAAAATATTAAATTTTTGAGACAATTCATAAACTGCGCTTGTGGTATGCACGCCCTCCACCACCATTTGAATTTCGTCAAAAATATCTTTCGGTTTTTTCCCCGCAGCCAATGCACGCCCAAATCGATTGTTTCGACTGTTTTCACTAAAGCATGTGGCAATGAGATCTCCAATGCCTGCCATCCCATAAAATGTTTCTGGCTCGGCCCCCAAGAACTGCCCAAGTCTAGACATTTCTGCAATCCCACGCGTTAAAAGAAATGCTTTTGCATTCTGTTGAAGCCCCAATCCATGTGCAATACCAGCGGCAATGGCAATGGTATTTTTTAAGGCCCCTGCAATTTCAACCCCTTTCAGATCTCGATTCGCATACACCTTAAACTTCGGTTGCTGCAAAACAGAAATCACCTGATCGATGACTTCTTCATAATGAGAGGCAATTACCGTTCCAGAGGGATCTCCCCGAAGAATGTCTAAAGCAATATTGGGACCAGATAAAACACCGATTTTCTTACAACATGTTTCTTCTTGAAACACATCACTCATGGTTTTTGAGCTAGGGACATTGCCCCTTCCCACTTCCATGCCTTTCGAAGCACTCACCACAATTTGATCCCCTTTTAAGACTTTCCCCACTTCAAATGCGATGTTCCGAAAAATGCTGGTAGGAAGAACCACAAAGAGTAAATCGCTGGAGGCAACCACTTGCAAAAGATCCGTTGAGGCATGGATCGCAGAAGGTAAAACGCCTGGTACATAACGTCGATTGGTATGCTGGGTATTGATTTCATCTTGGATGGCTTCGTTTCGGCACCAAATCTGAACGGGGGTATGGGTATTGGCCACCAACATCGCCAATGTTGTGCCCCAGTTACCAGCACCTAAAATCCCCACTTTCATGATTTACCTCGAATCATATCTTCTAAATTATAGCCAATTAAACGGTTATGATAATAGTAAAGCAAAAGCAAATCTCCCACAAAAACCTGGTCTCCTCTACGATACACGGTATTTCGTTTATGGTAGGTTCCAAAAATCTTTAAGGCTTCGTTGACAATATCTTGTACGTCCATGGCATCTAAATATTTCCCATAAATAATTCTACCTTGATGCTCTAATTTCTTAAGCTGTGCAATCACACCATTTAATTTTTGGTACAAGCCCGCCAATGAAATCGGCCGATGATACGCATACGTTCGAAGCAATTTGTAAATATCATAAGCTGGATTTTGATCTAAAATCATTTCATACAGCGCAAAGGCAACCAAATTGGTACTTAAAACACGATTGTTTCGATGAAATGCATCCAAAATTTGATGTGAAAGTGCATCGGTGTAATTTTGGTCGCGATTGGAATCCTGGATAACATTCCCCGCTTTCATAACATAACGTTGAATATCAATATATCTACCATGCCGATCCATTGACTGTCCTTCTTCATCCACTTGATTTCCAAAGGGATCCAAGGGTTTCCCATAATGCACAAAACTTTTGGAATTAAAGTTCATATGACTTTTTAAATAGGTAAAAATACGTTGCGGTCTTGAAAATTCATCATTTTCAATAATGTACAGAGACTG
>MGRI01000037.1:30345-44055 GCA_001798105.1 Deltaproteobacteria bacterium RIFCSPHIGHO2_02_FULL_40_11 | reverse complement strand
AATGTTAAGTGGGCATTCAGATTCACGGGCACAATATAAATATTTGGATTTTGTTTTTGGTTTTGTAAATTTCGAACATACGCAGAAACCGTTGTACCTAAAAGTCCTAATTTTAATTTTTTCTCGACTGCACCCGTCCTACTTCGGGTTCCCCCCGGGAAAAATAAATTATGAAATCCCATTTCCAAAGAGGTTGTTGCGTATTCTTTTAAAACATCTTTATACAGCATATGGATTCTTTGGCGGTCTACTTTATAGGCCCCCAAACGATTCATGAAAAAGCCCATCATTTTATTGCGAAATAAATTGAGTCCCGCGCCATACATCATGGGAGGAAGGCCTGAATAATAAAACGCCGTCCCCAAAAGAATTGAATCCAAATTACTTAAGTGTGTGGGCGTTAAAACCAAAGTTCCTTTATTTAAGAGTTTTTTTAAATGGGCGATATCTCCAGAAATCATTAAGTTTTCATTGATTAAAGAGTGTTTCAGCGAAAAAAGTTTTTGGAAAGAAAGTGCATTCATTAATAAATTTAAAAAAGAAGGGATCAGCTTTGTCGCCACATGAAAAATCGCGGGACTAAAATTCCCAACAATTTGATCGGCATAATGGTTAATCGAGCCTTGAAGCATGCGTTTTTTTTCATCTTCATCGGCGGAAAGATAGCTGGTTTGAAATTGATCCCAGTATCGAAGTTTTTGAGATTGCCGCCAAAAAGGCTCCACCTTTTGAACACGCTTTTTTTCCCAATAAATCATTTCTTCAAGCATGTCTTCGGCCGCTTTCGCTTCTAAGTTTTTATATTTTTCAAACGCATTGTGTTTAACGCGCTTTAAAAGGACCTCTTTATTTTCTTTTGTAAACTGAAATAGGCTCATTTTAAGATCTCAGAAAGTTTTAAACTTTCGTGGGTTGAAGAGAGGAGCTCATAATGTAACGGGGAAACCTTTTCTTGAATCCAATACACCTGTAATCCAAAAGGAAGCCTTGTACACAACCGATACGCCCTTTTGCGATCCACAAGCACAGTTCTTGCGCCCCCCAAAAAACGCCGATAAAATATCAAGAAAGGTAAAAGTACAAAAAATATTCGTCGAAAAATAAAAAAATTTTGGATCAAATCATGTTTTACAATAAACTCACGAACTTCTTGATCAGGCCGCCCCTTGATCAAAACAGAAGTACGAACCCCCTGCTTGGCTAAATCCAATGCACAGTTTCTTGCCCCTTGCCATCCCCGTTCAGATAAAATAATGACTTCTTTCATAATTGTTTCGGGGGGGGTACTTTGCGATATTTTTCCCAATATTTTGCCCATTCAATGAAATGTAAAAAGGCATGCAAAACAGCATGAATATAGCCCAAAACACCATCCCTGTATCCTTTATTTAAAAGAAAGTTTTTATAAAAGACCTTCAAGGGGCGAATGGTCAGTTGAAATAAAAGCTTTCGAGAAGACACATTGCCTTCTTCATTTCGAATATCTTCAATGGCCATTGAACTATAAAAGTTTTGTCTTCCAACAAACTGTTCCAGCGTTTGAAAAGGGTAATGGTTAATATCTGCTTCAATCACCCCTACTTGTCCTGGCACTCGAATATCTAAATGTAAATCGGACGTGATTTTAAACCCTTTCTTTCGAAAAAAGCGCAATGTTTTAGAACGCCACACGCCACTTTTAAGTGCTTCTCCCAAAAACCAATTATTGCGGTAGAACTCAAATCCATCATAATTTTTCGTCACCCCTTCTGAAAAAAATTTTTTCACTTTTATTTTAAATTCTGAGGTTACTTCTTCGTCGGCATCCATTAAAAGTAACCAATCTCCAGTTGCAGCAAGCATCCCCACTCGCCAGGTATCTGAAATTTTCCCTGTAAATTCATGTGGAATAATTTTAGATGTGTACTGTCTTGAAATTTCAGCGGTTTGATCTTGGCTACCATCATCCACAACAACGATTTCATCCACCCAGTCTAAGCTTTTTAAAGCGCGCTCAATTTGATGTGCTTCATTTTTGGCGATCATGACAGCTGAAATTGTTTCTCTCACACCCACAACCTAATTCTAAAAAGCTCAAGCAAAGATCTTAAACTATCTTTTATAATCGACACCTTGGAATGAACATTATCTTTCCACGTTATAGCAACTTCTTGAATCCGATATCTTTTTTTACTGGCCTTATATAGAATTTCAGCATCAAAGCCCCATCGTAGAGACCTTAAATTTTTAAACAATTCTAAAGCCACATTTTTTTCGATACACTTAAATCCACAATTAATATCCGACACAGAGAGATTTAAGATAAGCTTCACAAGAAAAATGTATGTCATCCCAAAAACACTTCGAAGAAGCGGTTGCTTTTGGACAATGTTGGATCCTAAATCACGCCGGGTTCCAATAATAACAGGACACTTTTCTTGAATATAAGGCATAAATTTGTCGAGCTCAGAAATTTCTGTAGATAAATCTGCATCTAAAAACAAAATAGAAGTACCCTGAGCATTCAAAACACCTTTTTGAATGGAATATCCTTTTCCAAAGTTTTGGAGGTTTTTAAAAATACGAATGTCTTTGACGTTAGAATATGGTGTTAGCTTAGAATAAGTCTCATCTCGACTTCCATCATCAATAAAAATAATTTCATACTGAAAATGCGAATTTAAAGAAAAATAGGCCCGCACAGAAGAAATAACTTTATCAATATTTTTAACTTCATTAAAGACAGGGACGATAACAGATATAAATATTTGATTAGACATTTATTTTTAATAAAAAGTAGTGAAAAATACCTTCAAAATCAAGCGATATTCTTGGCGAAACGAGCACTCTTCTTTTATATTTTTTTCTTAAAAATAACAAGCCTGGGAACATCTTTATGATTTCGAAACTGATAGTGATAGGGATCGGCTCTGTAACTCCACCTCACATCTGGGATGTTTGTTTCAATACGCTCGTACTGGTTTTGAATTGCTTTAAAATAATCACTTTTTTCCGAAGGGCCATAAACATCTCCAAACCAGGAAGATTGATACACAATCCACTCTGGAAATACATTTTTTTTAATATTAATATTTAGAATTCGAAAATCTGTATAAAACATGAGTTGATGATCCGCATAGGGGATGCCAATCGTATCCGTAGGCTTGGCATGTTTGTTAAAAAATTCTACCAACCCCTTACTTAAATCATCATGGGGATGGGTAAGTTCATATACATAATCAATTGGGGGGAAATAAGAGATGTTTTTCTTGGAAAATACGTTGAAGACAGAATAATGCAAAAGGCTGGTCATTAGAACGAGGATAAATCCAATCTTAGAAATCCACTTCGAATATAAAAACGTCGCCTTAAAAAACACAGCTGTTACAATTAAAAACAAAGGGACCAGATGCAAAATGTACCGATAATAATGTTGATCCCCCATGGCTCCGAAAAAAAATGTTGAAAGCGTAACGATGCCAATCAGGCCCAACGTTGATGACGAAAGATAAGACTTCATTTGTATCCAAATCTTTTTCTTCCAAAACAAGAGATCTGCCAACAACACACCCACCATTAAAAACAAAGGAAACATAAATTTATGAATGACACGAAAATAGTATTGAAGATTGTGGCTGATTCGAATCCACTCAAGTCCCCGAGAACCATGCTGAATGCCATTGTAATACATAAACGCGGGGAACGTCGTTAAAAAGACCAGGGATTGCAATAGGATAAATGGGGTCAGATCCCGGCGGGATCTGACCCCGTAATGTGCAATAATCCCCACGTTAATGGGAATAAAATAACCATAGCTGGAATGAAATAATAGATTTGCTGTGATCAAGTATCCAAAAAATGCGTATTTTTTGCGTTCCAAAAAGTTTAAATAAAATAAAAAGAGCAAAAGTGAAAAAAAGACTCCTGGCGCGTAATAACGACATTCTCGCATATTTAAAATAAAAGGGATCAAAAACGTTAAAAGTGAAAGTGCTAAAAGGGCAATGGTTTTATCGCGACTAAGTCTTAGCGCTAAAAGATACATTAAAATGAGACTTAAAAACCCAAAGATTGCAAAGGGAAATCTCGCCGACCAGGTGCTTTCACCAAAGAGCTTAAACGAAAGTGCCGTTACATAAAACTGAAGCCAAGGATGAAACGTCCAAATTTCTCCGTTACGAAGATATTGTGGCACATGGATTTGAATTTGATTTTTTCCAATATTTCGGAGTGGAATTCCTTTTTCAACAACGCTTCTTGCCAAAAGTGCTGTTTCGGCTTCATCTTTCCATAAATAATGATGGTTCAGATTATAAAATAAAAAGAAAGCCCCAATACAAAGAATGACTATTTTCACATATTTATGCATGAGAGATTAAGAACACGAGGGCTGTAACCACACGCTAAAAACAGGTAGGTTTTTGAAATCTAAAGTTTGATAGGCCTCATGTGGTGTGCCAATAACAATGACATCTGAGGATTCAATGAGGTTCTCTTTGGAACAAAAGTTTTCATGCTTCATATATTCATCCGAACATAAAACATGTTTGGCTTCCATTTCAAGTAAATGTTTCAATTTATACGATAACGATTCTCTGGGGTCATCGCTTTCCGGTTTAAAGGTCATCCCCAAAATACCCACTGTTTTATCTTCTAAAGATATTTTGGATTTCATTTGATTGACCAGGTGTATGGGCATGTGTTCATTGACCAGCCTGGCAGCATGTCCCAAATGGAAATGATCTTGGGAAAAAGAACAAAGCTGCATGGTGTCTTTTAATAAACAAGGTCCTGCCGTAAACCCTGGCCGAGGGAACCCTTTCATCCTCGGATATTCATCCGTCATCGCATGATAAATATTTCCAAAATCTACGCCATGCTCTTCGGCCAGCATATAAAACTGATTGGAAATTCCAAAATGAATATAGCGGTAAGCATTCGAAAATAATTTTACAAGCTCTGCCTCAAGGGGCTGCATGTGAATGATCTTTTTTGTAATTTTTGAAAATAAAGCACTTGCGCGTTCAATGCCTTCCGGTGAAAACCCAGATACAATTTGTGGAATATTTTTAATTTCGCTTAAGGCATATCCTTCTGTCACCCGCTCTGGACAAAATGTAAGATGCACATTTAAGTTCTTAGACTTAAAATACTGATCTATCTTTTGGCTGGTTTTAGGATAAATCGTACTTCTTAAAATAATCAACTGCCCATCTTTAAAATAAGGCAAGTATTCTTCAATAACTTTTGTGATGGCGTTGAGTTTTGGGTTTAAATACTCATCCAAAGGGGTTCCCGTTACAAGAATCACACACTTACTTTTTAAAAGAATCTTGGGGTCATTGGTACATGTTAATTTTTTCTTGGGTAAAATTTCTTTTAAAAGCGCCTCGGCCCCTTCTTCTTTAAATGGCACTTGACCTTGGTTAATTTGGTCGATGGCTTTTTGGTTCACATCTAAAAGCCCCACAGAAAATCCTGCCTTTGCAAAAGAAAGCCCAAGCGGAAAGCCAACATGACCACAGCCACCTATAATCGATATGTCAAACATATCTTGCATTACGCAATCACACGCGGTGTAGGCAGCGGCACAATAAATTTTCCCTTGTACCCATTTTGTTTAATTTTAGGCGCCAATTCGTCTGCAATATGCCAAGAAAGTAAAAAGGCATATGCGGGTTGGTCTTCATAAAGTTTTGATTCTTCTAAGATCGGAATGTGTGTGCCAGGCAGATTTTTCCCAATTTTATGAGAGCCTTTAATTTCGACGATGGCAGATAAAATATTTTGATCCAATCCCAAATAACTGACCAATGTAGAAGACCGAGACGGTGCACCAATACCATAAATTTTTTCGCCCTTTTGTTTGATTCCATGCAAAAGCTGATACAAATCCAACTTACTTTGAGAAATTCGATCACGAAAATCTTGGAAAGATTTTTGGCTATCCTTAAAAAGGTTTGCCTCTTCTTTTAAAATCACCCCAACAGATTTTTGAACCGCATAGGTTCCCGGTCTTGCTGCATACACCCGAATCGACCCCCCATGGGTTGGAATTTTTTTCACATGAAAAATTTCGAGATCGTGCTTTTGAAATAAAGCCTGTAAACTTAAAACAGAGTAGTATCTTAAATGCTCATGATACACAGTATCGTATTGTAAAGTTCGCACCAGCTCTGGAAAATAATGCGATTCAGAAATAAACACACCGTCTTTGGGTAATAAAGAGCAAATATTTTCAACAACGGTATGAACATTATCAATATGCGCAAATACATTGGTGGCTGTTACAATTTTTGCCAACCCAAGTTCTTTTTTAATTTGTAACACTGTATTCGGTGTAAAATATTGAAGCAAAGTAGGAATCCCGCGTTCAATTGCAATTTTACCAATATCTTCTGGGGTCACCCCTAAAACTCTGGTGTGATCTTTAAAATTACTGAGTAAATTTCCATCGTTGGAACCAATATCTACTACCAAATCATCTGCCTTTAAAGAAAACAGCGAACTTGCTTCTCGGTATAAATCTCCAAAGTTTTCTCTTAAAATTTTTGTTGTACTTGAGGTATAGGGATATTCTTTGGGAAATAAAACTTTTGCATCCACTACAGAACCCAGTTGAACCAAATGGCATTTTTTACAATACAAAAGCTCTGCAGGATACATTTTTTGTTCGGACGGCGTTTCATCGGTTTTATACATTTCATTGACAGCGGGCAAAAAACCTAGGAATAAAATAGATTCCAATTTTTCATCATTACAAATTTGACAAGTTTGGACACTTCTAGCCATGATTTAACTCCTTTAAATACCACCCAATGGTCTTCGTCAATCCTTCATTTAAACTTACTTTTGGAACAAATCCAAGGGCTTCTATTTTTTTTGTGTCTGGGCATCTTCTTTGCGTACTTCCTGCTCGAAGATCACCTGGAACGATTTTAATTGCACATTCCATTTTTTGAGAAATACGCTCCGCCAGGCTACGCATTGAAACTTCTTCCATCGTTCCCAAATGATAAATTTGCATGTGTTCTCCTCGGTGAAACATGCACATCAATGCTTCTATAAAATCATCAATATAGATAAAAGACCGCGTTTCTTCACCTGTGCCTTGAATGGAAAAAGGGGATTCCCCGCTTTCGCGGGGAATGACACTTAATTTTCGGATAAATTCAGGAATCACATGTTCCCATCCCATCGCAGGCCCATATACATTATGCGGTCTAAAAATCATCAAACGCTTAAAATACTTTTTACCCACATGGAGGGTAAAAAGTTCGCTGATCATTTTCCCCCCCCCATAGGAATACCTAGGATTTAAAACATCGGGAATCACAAGGGGGGCTGTTTCATCTGTGGGAACCGTTGGGGGCGATTGATACACTTCTGAGCTCGATGCCAGATAAAATTCTTCTACTTTATGCTGGGATGCCGCCTGAATGATGTTTAAGAGGCCTTTCACTGCAACCTCTAACACAAGATCTGGTTTTTCATAAAAAAACCGCGTGCCATTCACATAGGCCAAATGAAAAACACCGTGCACATCCTGACAGGCCCCTAAAACCTGTTTTTCGTTTCGAATATCTCCTTCGATATATTCAATTTTATTTTGGATGGGTTTTAGACGTTCAGCATTCCCTCGACTATTATTATCAAACACACGAACCGTATAGCCGTCTTTCACCAGGCGATGGACCAAAGCGCTTCCAATAAACCCAGTGCCTCCTGTCACCAAATAACGTTTCATGAGGGCTTATCTCCCATCATTTTTTTCTGATACGCTTGCTTTAATCCCCACAAAAATAATTTAGAATATTCCAAAATCCAAGGTCCGGGTTTAAAACTGGATTCCCCCCCATAAAAGCGATTAATTGAAATAATAGGCACTTCGCCCAATTTCATTCCCAAAAGTTGCGATTTAATGGAAAGTTCAAATGCCATGGCCCATCCCACACGAGATTGAATTTGAATTTTTTGAAAAATATCGGGCCGAAACATTTTAATCCCAACCGTTGCATCGGTTAATTGAGATCCACCCAAAAAATGAAACAATCGATTTGCGGTTTTCGATAAAAGGCGACTTAAAAAAGCGCCCCCATAAACTTTTCCACCTTTGGCATAGCGCGTGGCGCTCACCAAATTATAGCCTTGGTCCATGAGTGCAACCATTTCTTTCACCGTTAAAACCGGCCCCAAGTCATCGGCTGCAATCACCAAAACATATTGCCCTTTGGCAGCTTCACATCCAGAACGGATGGCAAAAGCAACCCCACGGCCTAATGTATTTTGAACCAGGCGAATATTTTCATATTTTTTTTGAATTTCACAAACCACAGGAATGCTGTCATCTTCTTTGGAATCCACGACAACTAAAATCTCAAAGGGAATGTCAATGGTTGCTTCTAAAATTTGAAGAATAATCTTTAAATTGACCCCTTCATTTTTAACCGGGATTAAAAAAGAAACTTTTGGCATCTAAAATTCTCCTCGAAGTTTTTGCCACTTGGAACAATTTAAAGAAGCGTCTTTGGCCATGGGAACGCCACTGTCTTTTAAAATATCTTCTTGCGTACAGGGTCTTATCTCTTTTTTATACATTAAATATCTTTCATAATCTGATTTTCTTTCGCCCCCCACATTTAACACACCACAAACAGTGTTTTCTATTAGAAATTCGATGGCTTTTACAAATTCGTCCAGGGGAATCCGAGACGAAAATACATCCGTGGCTGCCGTTGGAAAAATAAGATTT
Organism: Deltaproteobacteria bacterium RIFCSPHIGHO2_02_FULL_40_11; assembly: GCA_001798105.1. Lineage (GTDB taxonomy): Bacteria > Bdellovibrionota > JACOXK01 > 2-02-FULL-40-11 > 2-02-FULL-40-11 > 2-02-FULL-40-11. The sequence goes on along the minus strand of MGRI01000037.1, from coordinate 35,324 downwards.
TGGGGATCAAAAAAACTGCCACGGATAATACAATGGTTCTTTAAGGCCCGTACTGCACATTCAGAGCCAAGCTTTGACCACCCATAAACATTATAAGGAAGGGTTTCACACCTTTCAGAAAAATTTCCTTTTTGACCATCGTACACACCGTCGGTTGAAATATGAATAAACCGAATCTCTTTTTGTGTCTCTTTTTCTTTTTGTAAAATAGCGTAAACCAAATTGGCCGTTCCAATCACATTGGTTTCAATCGCAAGGCTTGGATTTTCTTCACACGTTTTCATTCGAGCTAAGGCAGCCGTGTGGACGACACTATCGAAAGAATGAGATTGAACCCAGGCATTCACTTGACGTTGATTTGTAATATCCAGCGTTTTCCGTAAAGGCTGATGAACAAAATACTTTTTCTTTAAGAAAGTACCTAACGCAACACCCAGATTCCCTGTGGCGCCGGTGAGTAAAATCTTTTTTTGGGAATTGGATATCATAAATATGTCCCCTACGGGATTTGAACCCGTGTTTTCTCCGTGAAAGGGAGGTGTCCTGGACCGGGCTAGACGAAGGGGACCCGGAAAATTGAGCCGTGAAGGACTTGAACCTTCGACCCTCTCCTTAAAAGGGAGATGCTCTACCAACTGAGCTAACGGCCCACACGTTATGCCACTTTGGTTTTATATGAAAACCCCCTAGAAGTGTCAATTAAAACAATGTTTTGCGGACAATAATTTGATTCCTGGCTGGCCCCACAGAAATCATATCAATCGGCGTGTGTAACAACTCCTCAATGGTTTTGACATAATTTTGTGTATTTTTGGGTAATTCGTGAAAAGCGCGATAGGTTGAAAGATCTTCTTCCCATCCTTGGAGGGTTTCATACACAGGCACACATTTTTCTAAAACTTCACTCCTAGAAGGATAGCTTTTGAGCATATTTCCATTTAATTGATATCCCACACAAATTTTGAGTTCTTTCACCCCCGTCAAAATATCTAATTTCATCATCGCTAAAGACGTAATCCCACTGGTTCGAATCGCATAACGCAATCCCACAATATCCACCCACCCACAACGTCTTTTGCGTCCGGTGGTGGTTCCAAATTCTTTTCCTTGTTTTTGAAGATATTCACCAATGCGATCATCAAGCTCTGTTGGAAAAGGTCCCGTTCCCACACGTGTTGTGTATGCTTTAAAAATGCCTAAAATCTTTTGAATCTTTGTAGGACTGACCCCTGCCCCCGTACACACAGCCCCTGCCACACAATTGGAAGACGTTACATAGGGATAAGTTCCATGATCAATATCCAATAAAACGCCTTGCGCCCCTTCAAATAAAACTTTTTGATGCCCTGTCAGCGCTTCATCCACCAAAAGTGAAACATCCCCCACATAGCGTTTTAACTTTTCGCCATAGGCGACGTATTCATCAACAATGTCATCTAATTTCAACGCTTCTTTTTTAAAATATTGGGTAATATAGAAATTTTGTTCTTCTAAAATGGGAAGCAGTCGCTCACGAAAGGCTGCCCGATCAAATAAATCTGAAACGCGAATGCCGCGTCTTAAAATTTTGTCCCCATACGCAGGCCCAATGCCTCGGCCTGTCGTTCCAATTTTAACTTTGCCTTTTTGATTTTCACGCGCAACATCAATTAAAACATGGTACGGCATAATGACATGCGCGCTATCGCTCACCACAAGATCGGCGTCATTTTTTAGAAATCCTCTTTCTTTTAGTTTTTCGACTTCCCCCAAAAAAACTTTTGGATCAATCACAACGCCATTTCCAATCAAGCATTTTTTGCCGGAATGTAAAATGCCAGAGGGGATCAAATGCAAGAAAAAGGCTTCTTCGCCCACCACAACCGTATGCCCCGCGTTGTTTCCCCCTTGAAAGCGAACGACCATATCGCTTTCTTTGGCCAAAATATCTACAATTTTACCTTTCCCTTCATCGCCCCATTGGGCCCCTACGACTACGACAGTTTTCACAAAACCTCCTTTATAAGCTCACTCGCTTCACCGTTAGAATATGATCTAATTTCAAAAGCTTTTCCAAAAGATCTTTTTGAATCGGTGAATCGACATTAATTAAAGACAATGCCTCACCCGCTTTTTCATCTAACCCCAATTGAAACCTAGAAATATTAATTTTTTCTTTTCCTAAAAGCGTCCCAATAGCACCAATCACCCCAGGCTTGTTTTTATTTCTGGAAAAAAGAATATTGCCTTCTGGAATGGCTTCCAATTGAAACTGATCAATCTGAACAAACCTCGGTTCTGCGCGATTAAAGATGGTTCCTTTTACACTGTATACACGTTGTTCAGTACGCACCCTCAAAGAAATTAAATTGGTAAACTCAGACTCATCTTGAAATCGCGTTGTTTTCACATCAATCCCTCTGTCTTTTGCAACCAGAAGCGAATTCACATAGTTTACAGATTTTTCCATATGCTCTCTTAGAAAACCTGTGACAATGGCATGGGTTAAGGTATTTAAATTATACTCTGTGAGCTTCCCATGGTAGCCAATTTCAATTGCAAGAATGCGCCCGGGTTCAATCACCTGCCCCAAAAAACTTCCTAACTTTTCTGCTAAAATAAAATACGGTTTTAAAATATCCATCTGTTCGGAACTTAAAGAAGGCATGTTAATGGCATTTTGGATTGTGCCTTTTAAAAAGTAAGCCACAAGCTGCTCGGCTGTTTCCACCCCAACTTTCACTTGTGCTTCTTCCGTCGATGCTCCCAAATGTGGCGTACAAATTAAATTATTCAGTTGTAAAAGCGGATTTTGGGTCGGTGGCTCTTCTTCAAATACATCTAACGCAGCCCCTTTAATTTTTTGCTTTTGAAGTGCTTTATATAAATCGGCTTCATTGACAATACCGCCTCTGGCACATTGAATTAAAAAAGCAGAGGGCTTCATTTTTGAAAGCGCTTTGGCATCGATTAAATTTCTGGTTTTGTCACTCAGCGGCACATGAACGGTTACAAAATCGGCTCTGCTTAAAAGAACATCCAAAGAAACCAATTCTACCGATAATTTTTTCGCCACTTCTTTTGATAAAAAAGGATCGTAGGCGATGACTTTCATTTTGAGTCCCTGAGCCCGGTCTGCAACAATTTTGCCAACATTGCCAAGCCCAATCACGCCTAACGTTTTTCCAAAAAGTTCGGTCCCTATAAATTTTTTCTTTTCCCAAAGTCCCTGCTTCATGGAAGCTGTGGCCTGGGGAATGTTCCGACTTAAAGCCATGAGCATGCTGAGCGCATGTTCTGCTGTGGTAATGACATTTCCAGAAGGGGTATTCATTACCAAAATTCCTTTTTGGGTAGCCGCTTTGACATCGACATTATCAATGCCAATGCCCGCACGTACAATGACTTGTAAGTTTTGAGCGGCCTCTAACAAGGCGTTTGTCACTTGGGTATCGGATCTAACAATCATGCCATGGTAAGTGGGGATAATCTTTTTTAGATTTTCAAAAGAAAGATCTGTAACAACATCGACCTTCAAATCTTTACAGGCTAAAAGTGTATCCAATCCTTCTTTAGCAATTTTCCCACACACTAAAATCTGCTTTGGCTTCATAAAAGAGCCCCTAAAAGTTTTTCTTGGAGCACACGCACCCCTTTTCCAAGGGAAATCTTTGCACCCAATGAAACCAAAACTTTTTCAAGTGCACTAAAGACAGCAATCACATCAAAAACATCGAGATACCCCATACATCCAATACGAATGATTTTTCCCTTCAGCTTGTCTTGTCCCCCAATAATGGTCATATGGTATTGATCTCGAAGCTGGGCTACAATTTTTTCGCCATCAATTCCATTTGGTACGCGAATGGCCACCAATCCATCACTGGGACTTTTTGAAAACAATTCCAAATCCATGGCTGTGACAGCTTCACGCATGGCCGAAGCCATTTTTTGATGTTTTAAAAAAATCTTTTCTTTGGATTCTTGTTTAAAAAAATCTAAAACCGCTTTTAACCCCACCATGAGTGACACAGAAGCTGTATAAGCCGTTTGATTTTTTTGCTGTGCTTTCAGCTCTTTTCCTAAATCAAAATAATATTTTGGAAGTTTTGATTTTTTTTGAAGCGCCCAAGCACGATCGTTCATTGCAATCAATCCAAGGCCCGGAGGCAGCATCAGCCCTTTTTGAGAGCCCGACACCACAACATCAATCCCCCATCGGTCCATGGATAAAGGAGATACGCCTAAGAAACTCACCGCGTCTACAACCAAAAGCGTATTGGAAGTACGTGTCAGCTTTGCAATTTCTTCAATTGGAAAATTAACACAGGTCGAGGTTTCACACGCCTGAAGAAATAAAACTTTGGCATTTGGGTTTTCAGATAAAAACGTTTGAATCTGCTTGGACGTTGGTGCGCTGCCCCATTCGACTTCTAACGTTTTTCGTTTAAGTCCATAGGCATCGCAAATTTCTCCCCATCTTTCACCAAATTTACCCGCAGACACAGTCAAAACTTCATCCCCAGGAGAACATAAATTACACACTGCACTTTCCATCGCACCTGTCCCAGAACTCGCCAAAACCAAGACCTCATTTTGGGTTTCAAAAAGATCTTTTAACCCCTGACGAATCTCTCCAAAAAGCTCAATAAAAGCCTTGGATCTGTGGTGAAGAATGGGTTGAGAGATCCCTTCCAGCGCTTTTGGAAGCACCATGGTCGGACCAGGCGTAAAAAGGCGTTTTTTATGCTGCATAATCGGCACAAATCCCGGAGGGATCTGCCTTGGTTACGCTATTTCAACCCCCTAAAAAAGTCAAGAAATTGAAGATCTTACAAAAAAATGCTTGATTTTTGTGCATTTGTGGGATATAAATATCGTTCTTATGCTCAATCGATGGTCTCATCCAAAAAAAGAGTCGCTACAAGTCCAAGAAGGACCGCTCACACAGCGTAAAATACAATCATTCAAACAAGATCCCATTGTGCTTTCTTTTTATC